>CAMBWV010000012.1 GCA_945871755.1 uncultured Bacteroidales bacterium | reverse complement strand
TGCCATATATTCATCGCTCTCGTAGTCCGTGCGCTCGGCAAGTTGGCGATTGAGTTCCTCTATCTCACTTTCCATTTCGCGCAGATGGGCAAAGGCTTGCGAGGCTTCCTCAAACACAGTGCGCCCGTCCTCGGTCATCAGATGCTGCGGCAGATAGGCCACAACAGTACCCTTGGGGGCCGAGACAGTGCCGCGTGTGGGTTGGCGCACACCAGCGAGAATCTTGAGGAGCGTGCTCTTGCCCGCGCCATTCTTGCCCATCAGGGCAATGCGGTCTTTCTCGTTGATGACGAAGGAAATATTACTGAAAAGGGTGGTTCCGGAAAACTCTACGGTCAGGTTGTCTGCGGTTAGCATAAAAATCTATGGGTTTTGTTAAGCTGCAAAGATAGAATGCGGCTCGGAATAAAAGACGAGAAGGGAACAAACAGAAAAACGCGTTTCCCCCCTTCGCTCTCCCGAGCCGCATCCTATTCTCTAAAAAATTATTTCTCCAACTCAGCGACAGATAAACCTGTCATCTCTGCAATATCAGCCAGCGGCATCCCTTTCTCCTTCATTCTCCTTGCCATGGCCAATATTGCGGCCTCGCGCCCTTCGGCTAGTCCTTTCTCGTGGCCCTTAGCCATACCTTCGGCAAGGCCTTCGGCGCGACCCTCGGCCAGTCCTTCGGCACGACCTTCGGCACGTCCTTCCGCGCGTCCTTCCATCTTAGCCGTATCCAGCACATCGTTTTGCACCATGATGTCGTCCATGTGGGCATCGTAGGCGTGGCGCTCTTTGTCGGTCATCTGGAGATAGAGGAGACGTTCGCGGGCTTCGCACAGGCCAGGGGTGGTTGTGGTGTCGCTGATGCGGTTGTTCTTGAGATAGTCCAGCCATTCTTCGATGGGCGTGGTGGCTACGTCGTTGAACTCGTTCACGCGAATGATGTAGTACTCGGGGAATACGTCCTCGGGCATGCACATACGGATTTCGTTGTCCTCCTTGGTGTTTACCTCCAAGTGGTCGCCCGTGTGAACACCCGTGAAGATGGTTTTGCCGTGATAGAGGTAGTCAGAACCTTTGCCAAGGTCGAAGTAGAGAATATTGATGGAATATACCTTCTTTACCTTGTCGTATTTATCGCCTATGTCGATGTGCTCGGTGATGGCTTTCGACACACCGCAGACTATGCGGTAAAGATAGTACAATTCTCGGTGGAGTTGCACATTTACGATGATAAAGTCGCCATTCTCCTCCTTGGCCTTTATATATACACGATTAAACTTGATGCGGGAGTCTTCCTGTTTGCCTTCGCTCTCCAGGATTTTCACGATGGTAATCTTCCGCCCGAAGAGGACGGTGATAAGTCCTTCGAGCACAGCAAAGTTGGCCTTGTCGCGCAGCATACGCTTCACGGCCCAGTCAAAACGTATGTATTTGTTGGTTGATTCCATGGTGATTCTTTGTTTGCGGCAAAATTACAAATATCAGGGGGATGGGCAAAATTTCTTATGCTTTAGTTTGTATCCAGTGTGCTTGCCAAAACTTTAGCGCCTACCTAATAGATTATTTCCACGCGGGCGGCTTCGCTCTCGTTGTTGAAGGCGTCGAAAGTCGTGATGAAGAATTTCTGGTGAAGGTTAGCGGGGAGCGCGGGGGCGTAGATAAACTCCGTGCCTTCAATGTTCGTGGCAATGCGGCGGGCTTCCGCGATGCGGAAGGTGTCCGACGGACAGGCATAGAGATGGTAGCGGGCGGCGCGGGCGTATCCAGCAGAGCGGGCTGGGGCTACGGCTGTCCAGTGGAAGCGAAGCGAGTGTTTTTCGCGCTGGGCCGTGCAGTTGGTGGGCGGCACGGGCATGGCCGTTGCCCCTTCCACGGCAGGCGTGAGGGCCGGTTGGCGATAGAATTGGCGGGCGAGGAAGTCGTAGAGGCCTTTCGTATTGTCCGTGAACGATTCCGAGCGGAACATACACTGCCCGCCGCTGCCTACCTGGCGACTGACATTCATCTGTCGGCGAATGACATTGAGCGACCAGCCGCGCTCTTTGCCCGAGAGCAGGTAAGCGCCAAGGCCAGGCACGATGGGGCGGCCACCGCTCTCCTCGTTCCAATCCACCACGAAGGGATAGAAATGCCGCCCGTCGAAGTACATCATCGGGAAGACCATATCCATCAGTCCCTCGCGCAACCACAGTTTGGCATCCTGCGAGACGGCATCGCGCGCATTCCATCCCGAACTGCTCTGGCGCGGCAGGTCGGCATACTTGCCCACGGGGCTGCAACTCAGTCGCACCCAGGGCTTGATGGCCTTGACCGTGTCGTGAATCAGGCGCACGCAGCGGGTCACATTGTCGCGTCGCCACTGTGCCCGCGGCTGGCCGTTGCCATATTTGGCATAGGTCTTGTCGTCCTTGAATCCCCAGGATTTCTCGGGATAGCGGATATAGTCGAAATGCAGTCCGTCCACGTCGTACTTGCGCGTCACCTCCGCACAGAAGCGGGCGAGATATTCACCCGTCTCGGGCACACCGGGGTCCATCACCCACTTGTCGCCACACAGTTGGCAGAGTTCGGGATGCTGGCGTGGCAGGGCGCGGCTGCCCAGTTTCTTGCACACATCTGCCTTGCAGATGGGGAAGGCCACAATCCAGGCGTGAATCTCCAGCCCGCGCTTGTGGCATTCGTCAATGGCAAATTGTAAAGGGTCGTACATCGGCGCGCGACCTGGTTCTCCCGTGAGGATGCCATCCCAAGGCTCCATCTCGGAGGGAAACATTGTGGTGCTGCGCACACGGGTTTGGAAGAGAACGGTGTTGATGCCTGCCTCCACGTACTTGTCAAGTATATCGGTGAGCGCGCGTCGCTGTTGGACGGCCTCGCTCTCGGTGCGAGCGGGTCGTTGCGGCCAGTCCAGCCCCATGATGGTGGTCAACCAGACAGCGCGTATCTCTCGCGAACCTGCGGGCAACTGCGTGTCGTAGAACAGGTTCTCGAAATCGTGACTGCGGTCCTGGGCATGGAGAACCGAAGTGGCGAAGGTGGCAAGCAGAAGAAGGAACGGGAGGACGTATTTCATGGTTTGGGAGTGTGGACTGTCGGTTGGGAAAACGGGGTGAAGGAAAGGGTGGACGGGGCAGCGACAAAGTTATTCCCGCTTGGCTGCCTCTCGGTCGCGCTTGGCCAAGGCGTTGAGGCCAAGGCGTTCGAGCACGGTGGCTCGGGCCAGCAGCAGGGTGGGGTCGGCAGGGCGGATGCGGAGGGCCTCGTCGTAGTCGGCGCGTGCGGCCTGCCACATTTCTTGGCGCACTTCCAGTTCGGCGCGCGCGGCATAGCCATCGGCATCCTCGCGGTGGGCCGTCACGTAGAGGTTGTAGCGGTTCATCGCTTCCGCCGTTTGTCCCATCTCAGCAAGGAGGGTGGCCTCTAGGAGGGTGGCGCTTTTGTTAGCAGGGTCTATCTGGAGCACAGCCCTTGTATCTGCCAGCGCCTTGTCCGTTTCGTGGAGGGCGTGGTAGGCGGCCGTGCGCAGGAAGAGGGCATGCACGTGGTCCGCTTCCGACGGCGGACTGGCGAGGAGGGCATTGCAATCTTCTAGAGCCGCCTGCGCGTTGCCGCTTTCGATATAGCAGCTGGCGCGCTCGCCTCGCACTTCGCGGTCCTCGGGACGCTCGCGCAGCAGGGTCGTCAACCCCTTGACCGCCTCGGCATATTGCCCGCGCGCCATGTGGATGCGGGCCAAGTAGTGGCGGACGATATAGTTGCTCGGAGCTGCGGGGCGCAAGGTGAGGGCGCGCGCGAGTAAATCCTCAGCCTGGTCGAGCGAGTCGCGGTAGAGGGCGTTGAAGGCGCGCGTCAGGCAGTCGTTGTAGGCGATGGAGTCTTCGCGTACGCGACGGTTGAGGTCGGAGTCGTCGCGCCGATAGTCGTCCACGGTTTTGGCACGCACACCGCCACCGCGCTTCAAGTCGATGACCGTCTGCCCAGACAGACAAGCGGCAACGAGGAAGAGGAGGAGAGTACTCAGGAGTCGATTCATGGCAAGGGTGGGGCAGGGGTTAGGCCGATGCGTGCTTGGCGCGGGTGAAGATGATGATAATCACCGAGGGGATGATGAGGCAGATGCCCAGCACAACGTTGAGCGTGATAGCCTCGCCCATCAGCAGGCAACCGAGAGCCACAGCCGTCAGAGGCTCGAGCGCGCCTAATACTGCGGTCATCGTCGAACCAATTCGCTGGACAGCCATCACCAGGCAGAGATTCGTCACCACCGTACAGACAATGCCGAGCAAAAGCAGGTGGCTGGCTTGTACGCCTGTCGTTATCAACTGAAACTCATCCTGACGCAAGGCTTCCGCACCGAAGATGAGGGCACCGATACCCATGACATAGAAGGTCAGTTTCATGCCGTCCATGTTGCGGACGCGGCTGCGGTTGACCCGTATCAGGTAGAAGGCGTAGCAGCATGCGCTGATGAGCTCAATAACAACGCCGTGCAAACTCGTCTGTCCGTTGCTCTGCCACGAGAGAACGCCCACGCCGACCACGGCCAGCAAGACGGCCAGCAGGGTGCTGACTTTGCGCGCCTCGTTGTAGAAGACCATCATCATAATGGTTGTGACAACGGGGTACATGAAGTGAATCGTCGTGGCCACACCGCTCGACAAATAGTTGTAACCGTCAATCAAGAACAGGGCACTGCCGTCGGAGAGAAAGGCCAAGTAGGTGAGCGTGACGAGTTCGCCGCGCGTAATCTTGAAGCTCCGCCGCGTAATCAGCATGAGCACGGCGATAATCAGCGTGGCCAGGGCGAAGCGATAGAACATGATGGAGCAATCGCTCAGGTGGTTGGCGGCTTCGCCATTCTTGATAGGGATGGTGAAGAGGGGGATGAGGCCGTAGCAGATGGCGGCAACGAGGCCGGCTATGGTGCCTTTGAGTGTGGGAGACATGGGCGATGGATATTTTAGTTTCAACGAAAACGCTGCGCCAGCCTTGGGGCTGGCCTTATCATCGAATTTTAGAGGAGACTAGAGGATTTTAGAGGAGATTAGAGGAGAACAATCTTCCTAATTCCTAAATCCTCTACCCTTCGCGCAGGAAGTCAAAGGCCTCGCAGATAAGGTTGCGGTTGGCGTGGCAGTCTAGGCGGATTTGGCCGATGCCGGCAAGGAGGGTGAAGTTGGTTTGGCCGCCTACGTTTTTCTTGTCGTGGCGGATGTAGTCGAGCAAGCGGTCGTAGTCCTTGCAGGTGAAGGAGAACTGGCCGTAGGTTTCGCGGATGAAACGCACCGTCGGGTGGAAATGCGCCGAGGGGAAACCTAGGAGGACGCTGCTCAGGTAGAGTTCGCAGACAATGCCCCAGGCCACCGCGTAACCGTGGAGCACGGGGCGGCCTTGGCTGAGGGCGAGGCTCTCGAAGGCATGGCCGAAGGTGTGACCAAGGTTGAGCGCCTTGCGGAGGCCCTTCTCGTGTGGGTCTTCGCCGACGATGCGCTCCTTGACCTCAATGCTTTGTTGCACCAGGCGGGCAAGGGCTTCGTAGTCGGGATGTTGCAAATCCTGTTCTAGGTGTTCGGCCCACATTGCGGCGTTGTGGAGGAGAGCGTGCTTGAGCATTTCGGCATAGCCCGAGCAGATATTCTCGTTGTCGAGCGTTCGAAGGAAGGTGGTATCGACAATTACGTCAACGGCAGAGCGGAAAGCACCAATTTCATTCTTGAGCCCAGCGAAGTTGATGCCCGTTTTGCCACCGACTGCCGCATCCACCATACTGAGCAACGTCGTGGGAATGTTGATGAAGTCAATGCCGCGCTTGAAGGTGGCAGCGGCGAAACCGCCCAAGTCTGTCACGACGCCGCCACCCAGGTTGATGAGCAGCGAATGGCGGCTGGCCCCCTTCTCCGTGAGTTGTTGCCAGATGCTGGAGAGGGTGTCCAGGTTCTTCGCCACATCGCCCGCCTCCATGGTGAGCACCTCCACGCCGCGCTCTTCCACCCACGTCGATAGGAGGGGCAGGCAATGAACGTGCGTGACCGTATCGTCCAATAGGAAGATGCGGTCGTACTTCTTGTCGCGGAGACAAGCGTCCAGCGTTGGGACAATGTCGTGTGTGTAGAGAATAGCCATTTTACTCCTTATTATATATAGGCGTGAAACCGATGTGGAATGAGCATTCCCAAAGGGAAGGGCAAACGCTTATGCGTCCGCCAGCGCCTGCTCGGCCAAGAAGGCGGCGCGATAGGTGGCGGGAATTTCCACAGAGCATTGCTGGCTCATGGAGATACACACCATCACCGTCTTGCAACGGCAAACGACGCGGCCCGTGCCTTCATTGACAGCCTGCTGCTCGAGGGTGAAACTCTTCTGGCCTACGTGGCAAACGCGGGTCTCCACCACGATTTCGTCGCCGTAGAAGATGGGCTCAATGAAATCGGCGTTGATGTTGGCAATGACGGGAGCCACGTCCTGCGTGTGGTAGTCCACCTTCAGGATATTGTTGAGATATTCCTCTTTGCCGAGGTCGTAATAGGAGAAATAGGAGTTGTTGTTGACGTGCCCCAGGCGGTCCACATCGTTGAACCGAATCTGAATGGGCAGACGTCGCCATGGTTGTGCCATAGTTAGGGAGAATGATAAATCTGAAATAGAGAAAATCCCAGAAGTTCCGAACGGGCTGGCAGGTGGCAATGGTGCTTGCCCAGTCTCCTCGGAAGTTCTGGGATTTAAGAATAGGAATTATTTCTTCGGTGTGCGCTCTAGCGTGGCGAGTACAAACTGATAGTACTTCTCTACGCTAGGAATGAAGCAGCGCTCGTTGGGCGTGTGGGGGCTACGCAGCGTGGGGCCGAAGCTCACCATGTCCATGCCGGGCATCTTGCTGCCGATGACGCCACACTCCAAGCCGGCGTGAATCACCTGCACATGGTTCTCCGCGCCAAAGAGTTCGCGATATACGTCCTTCATCAGGGCCACAATTTCGCTCTGCGGGTTGGGCTGCCAAGCGGGATAGTCGCCGCTGAACTCCACCTTCATGCCTGCCATGGCGAAGGCGCTCTCGAGGGTTTCGCCAAGAGCCTCGCGCATACTGTCGCGGGAAGAGCGGATGAGCACCTTGAAGAACGTCTGGCCGCCAGCGATTTCAACGATGGCGAGGTTGGACGATGTCTCGACGATGCTGGGCACTTCGGGAATAAAGCGGAACACACCATTGTGGCAGGCGCAGAGCGCGTTGACCAAGTTGTCCTGCACTTCCTCGGGCACTTCCATCGCGGGAAGTTCTGCGTCAAACACCTCCAGGCTGAGCGCCTGCTCGATGCTGCCGTATTCGCCTACGAAGGTTTCGCGCCATTCGGCCACCACCTCCTTGAAGGCTTCCACATTTTCCTTCGGGAGCGTCAGCACCACCTCGGCATCGCGCGGGATGGCGTTGCGCATATTGCCACCCTTCCAACTGGCCAAGCGGGCCTCGAAGTTGGCAATGGCATCCTGCACGAGGCGCGCCATGAGTTTGTTGGCATTGGCGCGGCCTTCGTTGATTTCAAGTCCGCTATGGCCGCCGAGCAACTGGCCCAGCACCACGCGCACGGCTGCATCCTCGGGGTCGGTTTCCACTTCCTTGTATTCGAGCGTGGCGGTCAGGTTGACACCGCCAGCCGAACCGATAATCATTTCGCCTTCGGTTTCGTTGTCGAGGTTAAGCAGAATCTCGCCCTTCAGGCTGCCTGCTTCCATATCGTTGACGCCGCCCATGGTGGATTCCTCGTCGGCGGTGATGAAGCCTTCGAGCGGTCCGTGCTTCAGCGTATTGTCCTCCATGATGGCCATAATCGTGGCTACGGCCATACCGTCGTCTGCGCCGAGCGTTGTATTGCGGGCGCGCACCCATTCGCCATCGATATAGGTTTCAATGGGGTCGGTCTCAAAGTTGTGGGGAGAATCGGCTGTCTTCTGCGGCACCATGTCCATGTGGCCTTGCAGGGTGACCACCTTGCAATCTTCCATGCCAGGGCTGGCAGCCTTATACATACGCACGTTGCCAGCGTTGTCCAGCTGGGCTTCGATGCCTTTGTCCTTGGCCCAGTCGAGCAGGAACTGCTGTATCTTTTCGAGATGGCCCGACGGACGGGGTACTTGTGTCAGAAGGTAGAAGTTTTCCCAAATGGCTTGGGGCTGGAGGTTTCTAATCTCACTCATATTTTTTGTTTTTAGGGATTTGGGGGTTTTATAATTAGGAATTAGGAATTAGGAATTAGGAATGAGGAATTAGGAATGAGGAATTAGGAAGATTGTTCTCCTCTAATCTCCTCTAAAATCCTCTAAAATCCTCTAGTTTCCTCTAAAATTCATGATAAGGCCAGCAGCCAAAGGCTGCGTTGAAACTTGAAACCAGGAAGCGCAGCGACCGCCGTGCTATTTCCGTCGCAGCGCCAGGTCGGCCCAGCCATAGACGCCCAGCAGCGCCACCTCAAACGTCTGAATCGTATGGACAACGAGGGCGAAGAGAATGGCAGGCGCTTCGGCCACACCGTAGATGACGAGCATGGTCTTGACGGCAAAATGCCACGAGCCGGCACCATTGGGCGTGGGCACCAGTACGGCAAACGAACCGATGCAGAATATCAGGAAGGCCGCTATCGGCGAAATGCCCGCAGTGAAGTCAAAGCAGAAGAAGGCCAGATAGAAATGCAGGAAGTAGCAAATCCAAATGGCGAAGGAGTAGAATACGTACAGCCACAGCCGCTCCACGTGGCGCAGCGAGAGAATGCCGTCCCAGACACCGCGCAGGATGTCCTTCCCCTTAGTGAATATCGAGAATCTGTGCGTCAGTCCCCACAGCAACAGCACGATGGCCACGATACAGGCTATCGTCACCAGATAGCCCGCGCCCGTGAACTGTCCCAGTACGTGCTCGAGGTCCGTGCCCGAGGCTGTCAGGAAATCAAAGAGCACGCCCATCTGGCTGAGGATGGCCAAGGCGGTGAGCAGTACAATAATCGCGGAATCCACCAGGCGTTCGGTCACAACGGTGCCAATGCTCTTCGAGAACGACGTGCCGTCGCAGCGTTTCAGCGTGCCGCAGCGCGTCACCTCGCCAATGCGCGGCACAACCAAACTCGAGGCATAACTAAGGAATATCGCATCGATGCAGGTGCGCCGCCTCGGCAGTTCGCCCAGCGGTGCCAGTGCCATCTGCCAGCGCAGGGCGCGCAATACCTGTGGCAGCACGCCGAAGATGAGCGAAACGCCCATCCACCACCAGTTCATCTCGTGGCAAACGGCATACAGGAAACTACCCCAGTCCGTGCCGCGATACATCCACCACATGATGCCCACGCCAAAGACGAAGGGCAGGAGGATTTTTATCGTATTTTTCAGTGACTCTATCAATCGTTTGTCGTTTATGCTTGCTGCATTCAAGGGAAAGGCCCGAAATCGGTCGGGCTGCGTTCCCCACAATCAGCAAAATTTGTATCTTTGCAAAGCTTAGGCAAGGCCTTTCTGCCGCTGTGCCCCATCAGGGCGAGCCGCACAAGCATACCTGCCACCTGCAAAAGTAACAAAAAACACTAGGATATGAAGCTTGTACGCCCCAAAAAATTTCTCGGACAACACTTTCTCACCGACCTGCCCACCGCTCGAGCCATTGCCGATACGGTGGACGCCTGCCCCGACCTGCCCATCCTCGAAGTGGGGCCGGGCATGGGCGTCATGACACAATACCTCATTCCCAAGGGCCGTCCCTTCCGCGTAGTCGAGATTGACTTCGAGAGTGTGGCCTTCCTGCGCAAGACCTATCCGCAACTGGAGGACGACATCATCGAGGACGATTTCCTCAAGATGCACCTCGACCGCACCTTCGGCGGCCAGCCCTTTGTCCTGACGGGCAACTATCCCTATAATATCAGCAGCCAGATTTTCTTCAAGATGCTGGACAACCGCGAACTGATTCCCTGCTGCACAGGTATGATACAGAAGGAAGTGGCCGAGCGATTGGCCGCTGCCCCTGGTTGCAAGGCGTACGGCATCCTCAGCGTGCTCGTCCAACTCTGGTACGACGTGGAATACCTCTTCACCGTGGAGCCAGGCGTCTTCAATCCCCCGCCCAAGGTCAAGAGTGCCGTCATCCGCATGACGCGCAACGGCCGCACCCATCTCCCCTGCGACGAGCGGCTGATGAAGCAGGTGGTCAAGGGCACGTTCAACCAGCGCCGCAAGATGCTCCGCGGCAGTCTGCGCCCCGTTCTCAACAACCTCAATGCCGAGCGCGCCCAGCAGCACGACTGGACCACCTTCCTCTCCCAGCCCCTCCTCACCCGCCGCCCCGAGCAACTCTCCGTGGAGGAGTTTATTGACCTGACGAATGCGATTAGCGCGGAGTTGGGGTAGGGGAGTTATGCAAATTCCAATCTTCATATAGAGTATTCCCTGATGTCCCTAGCAGAACAGATGTTTTTCAGTTTTCCCTATTCCCCGTCCTCTTCCCCGTCCTCTTCCCCATCCTCTCCCCCGTCCTCTCCCCTCCTCTTGTATCCTCTTGTATCCTCTTCCGTCCTCTCCCTTCCCCCAAAAGTAAAAAAATGCACCCAAAAAAATAAATATCTTTTAACTTTCCACCACTCTACAGTAACTATTCAGCGAATAAGCATACAGACACCTTCCGTGCTTAAAACAAAGCAC
>CAMBWV010000011.1 GCA_945871755.1 uncultured Bacteroidales bacterium | reverse complement strand
CGTTTCCACACCACCTCGGAAGCCTTGTGGGGCACGGGGCCGATGTTCTTCCACTCCTTCTGGAGGGCAACGAGTTTATTGGTTGTGCTCACCCAGTCGGTGCTATCCTTGAGCGCCTCGGCCTGTTCGCAGAGCGCGTTCTTGGCGGCGAGGTTGGCAGAGAGCGTCTCGCGGGTGGAACGGAAATATTCGGTTTTCTTTTGGAAGAATAGGTCGCAGGCCACGCGGAAGCGCTCAAAGATTTTGGCGTTCATCTTCTTGGGCGTGAAGCCGATGGTCTTCCATTCGTACTGGGTTTCGATGACTTCCTTCGTCATCTTCTCCCAATCGCCATAGGTAGCCGCCTCGCTGGCAGCCAGGGCCTCCACCTTCTCGCAGAGGGCCGTCTTCTTGGCCAGGTTCTCCTCCTCGGCAGCCTTGAGGGATTCGAAGTGGGCCTGGTGGCGCTTGTTGACTACGGTCGAAGCCTCCTTGAAGCGTGCCCAAATCTCCTCGCGGAGTTCCTTGGCCACGGGGCCCGTTTCGCGGTACTCCTGGTGGAGTTTCTGGAGCTGGTGGAAGGCCGAGATAACGTCTTCTACCTCTGCCAACTTCTCAGCAGCCTCGCACAGGTGGGTTTTGATTTCGAGGTTTTTCTTGAAATCGTAGGCGCGCATTTCGTGGCCGAGGCGCAGCTGGTCGTAGAACTGCTCCACGTAGAGCTGGTAGTTCTTCCAGAGTTCGGTGGCACGCTCAGCGGGCACGTTTTTGATTTCCTTCCATTCGTTCTGAAGGGCCTTGACGGCGTCATATTGCTTGTCGGCCTCGTCGGGCGAAACGGCCGCAGCCTTGATGGCTTCGATGATTTCAAGTTTGCGCTGGAGGTTTTTCTGCTTTTCCTCTTCGGCGGCCTCTAGAGCCTTGGCGCGCAGTTCGCGAATCAGGGCCATTTCGGCCTTGAAGGACGTTTCGTCCATATCGGGCTCGGGCACAAAGTCCTCGATGGCACCGCCGGCAGCCACGAAGGCATCGCGTGCGGCAGTGGCCTCAGCGTTGTGCAGGCGGTAGTACACCTGCTTGAGGGCTTCGAGTTCGCCGCGGGCCACGTTGCCACCCGTCTGCACGATTTCGCGCAACCGCTCGATGACGCCCTGCTTGGTGGAGGGCAATACGAGCACGGTCACCTCGTCGTCGGCTGTGGCGACGGACTCCATGTTTTCTTCAGCATCATTCACAGACTCGCTAACCTCAGGGGCAGCAGTTTCTTCAGTCGTTTCGGCGGCAGCCACTGTGGCAGTTTCCGCTTCGATAGTTTCGGGCACAAGGGCCTCGTTGGTCTTATTCTCTTCCACTTGGGGTAATATTGATTGCGTTATAAGATGGTGTAAGGTCCGCCTGTATGGTGGCGGAATCGCTTGCAAATGAAGTCATTTTTTTTGGTTTGGCCAAGGGCTAGGAGGGATAATTCTCCGCACCTTTGTGGCTAGTCGTGCGGGCCTATATCCAAGTCTTGCGACGGAACAGCCAATAGAACACGCCCGTCACGACGAACGACAGGACGATGACGAGCAGGAAGCCCCACCAAGTATTCTCCAGTCCCGACACGAGGTTCATACCAAAGATACTGGCGATGAGCGTGGGGAACATGAGGATGATGGACACGGACGTCATCTGTTTCATGATGCCTCCCATGTTGTTATTGATAATGCTTGCGTAGGTCTCCATGGTTGAGTCGAGAATATTGGTGTAGATATTCGTCGTCTCGCGGGCCTGGTTCATCTCGATGGTCACGTCCTCAATGAGGTCGGCATCGAGTTCGTCCACGGGGAGCTTGAACTTCAGTTTGGAGAGCAGGGTCTCGTTGCCACGGATGGAGGTGATGAAATACGTCAGGCTGTCTTGCAGTCGGGAGAGTCCGATGAGGTCCTCGTTGTCAATACCGTGGTCGAGGTTGCGCTTGGCCTCTTCGATGAGGATGCTGATTTGCTTCAGACGCTTCAGATACCAAACGGCGGCGGAGAGGAAAAGGCGGAAGACGAAGTCCACCGAGTCCGTGAAACCGCGGTTGCGCTTCTGCTGATACGACACGAAGTCAATCATCATGTTCGTCTCGAAGTTGCAGATGGAAATGCAGATATCCTTGTTGAGGATGATACCGAGCGGGATGGTCGTATGCGGTGTGCGCGACCTCACCTCTTTCACATAGGGTATGCGCAGAATGATGAGCGTCCATCCGTCGTCGTAGTCATAACGGGCGCGCTCATCCTTATCTCGGATGTCGTCAAGGAAGTAGTCGGGTATGTGCAGTTCGTCAAAGAGAAACTTCTCATCATCGGGCGTTGGACAAGTCACCTGCACCCAGCAATTGGGTTGCCATTCGTCGAGGGTGCGTAGCGTGCCATTGAAATTCCAGTAGGTGCGCATAGGGATGTAAGGGCTTGGAGTTAGGTGGGGATTCCGTAATCTGTCTGTGTCTGGCCGATATGCCAGAGAGGAAGCCCGCCTTGCCCCTCATCTTTTTTGGGCTGCGAGCCTCGGTCATTCGTTGGTATTTTCCGCGTGATAGTCGTCCATAATCATATAACTAATAGGGTTCATCGTCTTGTCCAAACGAAGGGTCAAGCGATTTCCGAAGGCAAAAGTACAAAAAAATGTTTTTCCGCCAAGCCGTTCTGTCTATTTTTCTGATTTTTGGGGGTGCGAGGAAGTTTTCTTGGGCCGCTTCTTCCCTTGCTTTCGCGTTCCGCCGCCTTTCATTATCAACGCCCACGGGCCGATGGGCGAACGCCCATCGGGCGGTGGGCGATCGCCCATGGGGCGGTGGGCGCGCGCCCATGGGGCGGTGGGCGTTGGGAATGAGCCTTAGAAAAACGGGAATGAGCCGTAGCGGAATAGCTATGTACTCAGCGGAAAGGAATGTACCGCACGTTGCTTGTGTCGGTACATTGCCTTGCGATGACGAGCCCTCTGAATAAGCAGCACCCCTGGCAGAAATGCTGGTTTCTGTCAGGGGTGCTGATTCCTCGCGCCGTTATTCTTCCGCGGGCGGGGCAGGTGCGCCTTTCTGATTGATGCCTACGTTGTAGCCCTCGTCGTAGCCGTCGCGGTAGCTCTCGGCATAGACCTGGCGGGCGCGGGCCGTGGTGAAGGTGCTGTTGTCGTCGAAGCGCTTGAGATCCTCGCGGCCATCGGTGCCGTCGTAGTAGCCGTCCCAATAGCCATCCTCGGCACCGGCTTCGGCGGCCGAACGAAGGTCGCGCTGGATGTCGGTGGTATCGGCCTTGGCGGGCGGGGCCATATTGCCTGCATTGACGATGGGTTGCTCCTCGATGGACACCGTCGTGTCGGGCACGGCCACAGGTTTCCCGGTGGAAGCGGCCAGCAATGTGCTGTCGTTGGCCTGGGCTACAAAGGTGCGTTCGCTATTGGCACCCACCTTCAGATAGACGATGACGGCCACCGCGGGAAGGACAACGAGGGAGGTGATGGACAACTTGGTGAGGGTCTCGCGCTTGATTTGAAATTTCATATCTAGGTTGCTTTGGGAGGAAGAGGGATTGGGAAGGGCTATCGGCTAGTGAGGCGGTTTTGGCTGCCTACGTCGATGCGCAGGAAGATGAACAACTGGAGGGTGAAGCCCCACAACGACGAACCGCCATAACTGAAGAAGGGCAGCGGGATGCCGATCACGGGCATCACGCCCATGACCATGCCGATATTGATAATCAAATGGAAGAGCAGGATGCTCAATATGCAATAGCCATAGACCCGCCCGAAGACCGTGGATTGCCGCTCGGCCAAATAGATGAGCCGCAATATCAAAGCCATGAAAAGGAGCAGCACTACGCTGCCGCCCACGAAACCTTCTTCCTCGCCAACGGTGCAGAAGATGAAGTCGGTGTCCTGCTCGGGCACGTACTTGAGTTTGGTCTGCGTGCCATTCATAAAGCCCTTGCCCGTGAAGCCGCCCGAACCGATGGCTATCTTGCTCTGATTGACATTATAGCCCACGCCTGCCACATCCTCTTCCACACCGAGCAGCACCTTGACGCGCGACTGCTGGTGGGGCTGGAGCACACGGTTGAGGGCGTAGTCGGCGCTGTAGATGAACATCATGCTGCCCAGGGCGAAGAGGGCGATGTAGAGGTAGCGCATGACGCGGGTGTCGAGGTAATGCCAGAACAGGTAGGCCACCATCAACAAGCACATTCCCACCAAAACCCAGGCTACATCGAAGGGGACAATGAAGCGCGAGGCCAGCCACGCGCCTAGCACAATGCCCGAGCCCCAGAGGAGGAAACGGCGCGCATGGTCGGTCTGCGGCAGATAGACGCGCAGCATGCCTGTGGTGAATATCCACGTGAGCAGGAGGACCACAAACTCGCCCACGGGCGTAAGGGTGGAGGGAAATTGGATGCCGGCATGCTGGATGCTGATGACGAAATAGAGCACGGCGGCCACGGCGGTGAAGAGGAAACTGCCAGGCATGCCCTCGCGGTAGAGCATCAGGAAGAAGGCGAAATAGACCAGCGCCGACCCCGTTTCCTTCTGGAGAACAATGAGCACCATGGGCAGAAGGATGAGGCCGATGGCCTTGGCCAGACAGCGAAACTTGGTCATATCGAAGCCGTACGTGCCGATGAGCTTGGCAATGGCCAAGGCCGTTGCGCACTTGGCAAACTCAGCGGGCTGCAAATTGAAACTTCCGAAACTAATCCACGACCTCGAGCCTTTGATGTCCTTGGCCAAGAAAGGCGTTATCAGCAGTACGACCATCATCACCCAATACAGCACCTTCGCCGTTATGTCGAAGTAGCGTTCGTCGAGCATCAAGAGGAAAGTGCCCATACCAAAGGCCAATCCTATCCACAGCAACTGTTTGCCCGAACGTGTGGCCATGCTGAAGAAGTCTGTGTCGCCAATCTCGTGAGTGGCACCACAGATACTGAACCACCCGAAGGTGAGCAGCGCAATGTAGATAAGGATGACGACCCAATCGACCTGGAGCAGCGGGTTCGTCCTTTGGGGATATGACATTAGTTAGGAGTTAGGAGTTAGGAGTCTGCTTACGCTTACGCGTGCGCGCGCGTTCCTTATATATTATTATTCGTAGTAGGGATAACTGATGGTGCGCGCCTGCATGCTGGCGGCCTTCGCCTCCGAGGCGGGCGACAACTCGCCGTTGAGATATTTCTCCATGATAAGTGCGCCGATGGGCACGCCGAAGGTGGCACCGAAACCGCCGTTCTCGATATAGACGGCTACGGCAATGCGCGGATTATTCATAGGCGCGAAACCCATAAAGGCGGAGTGGTCGTGGCCGCGGTTCTGCGCCGTACCCGTTTTGCCGCAAACATCCAAGCCGGGAAGGTTCGCCCCGCGACAGGTACCGCTCGTCACGGCGGCGCGCATACCATCGACAGCGTATTGATACCACTTCTGATCTACCATCGTATAGTGCGGGCGGCGGTAGATGGTGTCTATCTGGCCATCCTGCACGGAGCGGACGATGTGGGGGATGAAGTAGTGGCCACGGTTGGCCACGGTGGCGGCCAGGTTGGCTATCTGCAAGGGTGTGGCCGTGACTTCGCCCTGTCCGATGGAGATGGAGACAACGGTGAGGCCGTTCCAGGCGTGGCCAATGTGCTTGTCGTAGAACTCGGCATTAGGAATCATGCCGCGGGCCTCGCCAGGCAGGTCAACGCCCAACTTATAGCCATAGCCCATTCGCACGAGGTGGTCCTTCCAGCGTGTCATGCCGCCCTGCACAGAGCCGTACTTCTCCGTCGCACCAAACATGCGGTAGAGATTCCAGCAGAAGTAGGAGTTGCAAGAGGTGGCGATGGCGGGCACGAGGGCGATGGGCGAACTGTGGCCGTGGCAACCGACGTGTAGGCCCTTGTAGTTGAAGCCGCGGCTACAGGGGAAGGTGGTCTGCGGCGTGATGATGCCTTCCTGCAAACCGATGAGGGCCTGCGTAATCTTGAAGGTGGAGCCTGGGGGATAGGTGCCCATGACGGCGCGATTGAGCATGGGGCTCTTCTTGTCGTTCTTGAGAATCTTGTGGTACTTTCCGCGGTCGCGGCCGATGAGGGAGTTGGGGTCGTAGGTAGGCCCCGAGGCCATGCAAAGGATTTCGCCCGTGCTGGGTTCGATGGCCACGATGGCACCTAGTTTACCCTGCAGCAAACGTTCGGCCAGGGCTTGCAGTTCCATGTCGATGCTGAGCGTCAGGTTCTTGCCCGGCTTTGCATCCTTGTCGTATTTGCCATCCTTGTAGTGGCCCTGCGTGCGGCCTCGCACATCGCGGAGCATAATCCTGACACCCTTCTCGCCGCGCAACTGCTTCTCGTACGACCGCTCTACGCCCAGCTTGCCGATATAGTCGCCGCTCTGATAGTAGTCGTCCTCCTCGATGTCGTGCTCGCTGACTTCGCCAACGTCGCCTAGGATATGGGCAGCCAGGGCACTGGCATAGCGGCGCGTGGAACGCTTCTCAATGGAGAAACCCTTGAAGCGGAACAATTTCTCGCGGAAGACGGAGAACTCCTCGGCGGGAATCTGTCCGAGGAAGAGCTGCGGCGTGTAGCGGGAATAGTTGCGGCGGGCCTTGATTTCCTTCATCTTTTGCACGTACTCCTCCTCCGTGATGCCGATGGTGCGGCAGAAATCTGCGGTATCCACACCCAGTTGCTCCTGCATGACGACCATGATATTGTACGACGGCTCATTGAATACCATCAACTGACCCTTGCGGTCGAGAATCAGACCGCGCGAGGGATATTGGATTTCCTTGCGAAAGGCATTCGAATCGGCGTTCTTCTTGTACTCGTCGCTGAGAATCTGCAAGCTGAATAGGCGCACGATATAAACAACCGTGACTATTACAGCCACGGCGCCGACTACGTATTTGCGATTGGAAAAATTGAACTTACCCGACATGATGCAACGAAAAAGTCTTACGATTTCGAGGGACGGATGGCCTCAAAAGCAAGAATAATAAGGAAGGTCAGCAAGGCGCTTCCTGCAAATTTCAAAAGGAGCTCTTGCCAATGGGAAAACGAGAAGGCTTCTATCAAAAAGAAGAGGGCGCAATGCACAACGGTGACGCTACCTGCATAAAGCATGAACGGCGTGCTACCCATCGACTTGACGGACGGGATGAGCAATTCCTCGTCGCGGTCCTTGGGAATGAAGGCCGTCAAGAGCAGCGGCGTCACCAGTCCAACGGCGCAAAGCGTGGCAGCGGCCATACCCGGCGTAGAGGACAGAATATCTATCAACAGACCCACGACAAAACCACTGCCAATATAGACGACGCGCGACGTGCCCAACGGCATTTTCAAGAGGAAATAGACGTAGGGCAACGGTGTGGCATATCCCAGCAGGTGGATATGGTTGAAGAGGGTGGCCTGCAAAAGGACAAGAATCAGGACCCAAAGGACTAGTCGAACGATATTCTGAAGCACTAGCTGGTGGGGAATTAGGAATTAGAAATTAGGAATTGCGGCAAATCGCCGTAGCTTCATTGAATCTGGTGCAGCGAGTCATTGAATGTGGTGCAACGATCCATTGAACCTGGTGCAGCGAGTCATTGAACCTGGTGCAGCAAGACACAGCACACCTAGACTATCGAGCCAGCAGCCGAAAGGCTGCGTTGAAACAGGAAGCCCGAAGGGATTCCCTGAAACTAGGAAGCCGCAAGGCTTCCGCTGAAACTAAAACTTGGAACTAGGTCGCGCAGCGACCGCAAGACTTGGGAGCAAAGCGACCAAGTCACGAAGCCCCAAGTGCCTGCTCGGCACGTGTGCGGAGGGTGTCAATCTCGGGCTTGTAGGGCGTGGTGATGATGTGAACGTCGCGCACGGTTGAGAGGTCGATACTCAGGTCGATGTCGAGGCGATAGGATTGTCCGTCGGCGGAGTTGCGCACCTTGCGCACCTTACCCACAAACATGCCCGGCGGGAAGACAGCCGAATAGCCGCTGGTCTCCACGATTGCTCCCGCTTTGATCTTGGCGTAGCGGGGAATGTCGTCCACGTAGGCCCGACGCGCATCGTGGCCGTCCCATTGCAGATAGCCGAAATAGCGCTGGCCGCGCACACGACAGCTGATGCTACACTTGTGGTTGTTGATGGGGAGCACCAGGGAGTAGTTCGGGCCTGTCATATAGACAATGCCGACCACGCCGTTGCCGCCTACGACACCCATCTCGGGACGCACGCCGTCGCGCTCGCCTTGGTCGATAACGAGGAATTTGTTCTCGCTATTGCCTGTGTGCGATACAACAGTGGCAGGCTGCGTGTGGAAGTTCGGCATCTTTGCGCGGGTGAGGCTGTCCAGTTTAATGGTGTCGCGTTGCAACTGCCCGAGTTCCTTGCGCAGGGCCTCGCTCTCCAGTTGCAGGCGCAGATTCTCGGCAGCGAGCTGCTGGTTGACGGTCTTAAGATTTCCGTAGGCCACCGCATCGTCATAGATACGATTGACACCCACCGCGGCACCATTGGCTGCGGTCAGCCACACGCTCCCCTGGTAGTGGTTGAAGCGGAAGAGCAACAGCAGGCTCACCGCCTCGAGCACCAGAAACACGAGGAGGTAGTAATATTTGCGGAAAAACTCAAGGAAGTCAAACATGAGATGGGCAGATAGTCGTTGAGGCGAAAGGCGTAATTTCAAAACTGGGTTTCAAAACCCAGTTCTGAAACCCTTGTTTATCGTTTGAGGAAAGTAAACTTATCCACGTTCTTGAGCGCGATGCCCGTACCGCGTGCTACGCAGAGAAGCGGGTCTTCGGCCACATGGAAGGGAATGTTAATCTTGTCGGTCAGACGCTTGTCAAGGCCGCGAAGCAGTGCGCCACCGCCAGTGAGCCAAATACCGTTCTTCACGATATCGGCGTAGAGTTCGGGAGGCGTACTTTCGAGAGCGTTGATGACAGCCTGCTCGATACGGGCGATAGACTTCTCGAGGCAGTGGGCGATTTCCTGATAGCAAACGGGCACCTTCATTGGCATGGCGGTGATACGGTTAGGACCATCCACTACGTAATCGTCGGGCGCCTTGTCGCCCAGGTCGGTCAGGGCAGCACCTACGTTAATCTTGATGCGCTCTGCCATACGTTCACTGACGCGAACGTTGTGCTGGCGGCTCATGTACTCCTGAATGTCGGAGGTGAAGTCGTCGCCGGCCATCTTGATGGAGTTATTGGAAACGATACCGCCGAGGGAGATGACGGCAATCTCGGTGGTACCACCACCTATGTCAACAATCATGTTACCCTCGGGAGCCGTCACGTCGATACCCACACCAATGGCTGCGGCCATCGGCTCGAAGAGGAGAAAGACATCGCGGCCACCAGCATGCTCGGCAGAGTCGCGCACAGCACGCAACTCCACTTCCGTACTGCCGCTGGGCACACCCACGACCATACGAAGCGAGGGCGAGAAGAGGCGACGGCCCTGGTGAACCATCTTGATAAGGCCGCGAAGCATCTGCTCGGCGGCATTGAAGTCGGCGATGACGCCATCGCGGAGGGGACGAATCACACGAATCTTGTCGTTCGTCTTTTCGTACATCTGCTTGGCCACGTCGCCGACAGCAATCATTTTTTCCGTGTGGCGGTCGAGGGCCACGACGGAGGGCTCATTGACGATAATCTCACCATTGCTAATGATGACGGTATTGGCTGTACCAAGGTCAATGGCCAGTTCCTGTGTGAAGGAGAAAAAGTTAGAAAAGATTCCCATATTTGGTTGTTTCGTTATTTCGATTTGGATGGAGGAAGCACCTCGGAACGAGGAGGCGGTCAGTTTGCACCGCCCTTGAGGGAGAAGGCACCGCCCTGGGCTATGCCCCTATCTAGCGGGCACACTCCAAGCCTCGGAACCTGCTACGCGGAATTTCCTGCAAGGAGGGTCTGGGGCTTGGAGCGGAGAGAGGGAGAGGGCTGCCAGTAAATCTTACTGTGCAGCGAACCAATCGTGGATGGCGGTGTCGTAGTGGCTGGAAACGCCAAAGGCACGGGTGGCGAAGGCTTCACGCTCTTCGAGTTCGGTCTGTGCACCGCGCTGCTTAACAATATCGAGGAGCATCTGATACTCAGCCTTGGAAGGCACGATGACAACGTCGTTGAAATTCTTCGCACCTGCGCGGATGAGCGAGATACCGCCTATGTCGATTTTCTCAATGATGTCAGCCTTGCTAGCGCCCGAGGCCACCGTCTGCTCGAAGGGATAGAGGTCCACGATAACGAGGTCAATCTCGGGAATCTCATACTGTGCCATCTGCTCGCGGTCGCTTTCCAGTTCGCGACGACCCAGGATGCCTCCAAATACTTTGGGGTGAAGGGTCTTGACGCGACCACCCAGGATGGAAGGATAGGTCGTCACCTCTTCCACTTTCTGGCAAGGATAGCCGAGGGACTCGATAAACGTGGCGGTACCGCCCGTGCTGAGAAACTGTACGCCGTTGGCATGGAGTTGGGCAAGGAGCTCGTCCAATCCGTCCTTATGAAAGACAGACACGAGCGCGGTCTTAATCTGCTTGGTTGCTGACATGAACTGGTTGGTTTTTTTACGATATTTCGAATGGGGTAATTTGCTGTCCTGCAAAGTTACGCAGAACTCCTTGAAGCGCAAAACGCTGTGCCTCATTTTTTTTGGCTCTGCGGTAGCCTTCTTGGTTGTGTGCTGTAGTTTTGCTAAGGGGAGTAGGCAATTCGGGCGGGATTGGGCTGGATGGG
>CAMBWV010000010.1 GCA_945871755.1 uncultured Bacteroidales bacterium | reverse complement strand
CGATGAGCAGGTAGCGGCCAAATTGGTAGTAGAGCGTTTCGAGGCCCTGGTCCTTCGCTCCCTTTCGGTAGGCTTCGAGGCGCTTGTTGGTGGGCAGGGCGGAGGTGGAATTATCCAGCTGGAACTTCACGCGGCCGAAGAGGGCGGTGTAGTCGCGCAAGTGGGCTTGGAGGAGTTTGCTCCACGACGTTTTGCGGGCTTTGCGCATCCATCCCTCGGTGGTGGACAAGGGATTCACGCCCACGTAGGCCTTCGCGTCGTTGAAGTCGGGGTCGTAGTTGGGCTTGTAGTCCGTATCGGCTGTAAGGAGGATGACCACCTCATCGGCATTGCGCACCACGAGGGTGCCGCCTTCCGCCGTGAGCGTGCCGCCTTTGGCCTGTGCTTGCAAGCGAAGGACAAACTGCATGCCGTTGTTGTCGAGTCGTCCCTCGTAGAGCAGGCTGCCGTCGGCCGTTGCCGTGACCTTTCCTTCGGCACAAGGATTGGGCGTATAGGCCAGGCGAAGTTGCTGCTGGGCCTTCTGCGAGGCCGAGAAACGGATGGCCATCACATTGTGCGGGTAACTGATGAACGTCTCGCGGCGATAATCTATACCGTTGGCCGTGAAAGACACGGTTGCTAGGGCCGAATCAATAGAGAGGGCGCGGCGATAGTAGCACGCATCCTTGTCGTTGAGGCCCGTCTCTATGCACAATTCGCCCAGGGTGGTAAAGGAGCCGAAGCGGAAGGAGCGTTCGCCTTTTGCCTCGTAGGGCACAGTACTATTGAAATTGCGCATCGTGAGGTCGGCAGCCTTGTTGAGATCACCGTCGAGGAAGGCTTGGCGAATCTCGGGAAGCAGATGCGCGCTCTCCTTGTTTTGATTCCAATAGTGGGCGGGGCCATCGGCAGTGCCAGGACCGCCACGCCAGAGGGTTTTCTCGTTAAGCGTGTAGCGCTCGGTGGCTATGCTACCCATGACGTTGGCTCCCAGCGAACCATTGCCCAACGGCAGGGAACGCTGTTCCCATTCGCGGTCGCGATTCCAGTTTTGCTCGCCCGCATTGACGGGTTTGTAGTCGGCAGGTGCGCCTTCGGGTATTTCCTGTGTCCAGATGGCGTGGCCCGCAAAGCTTGTGGGCTCGTCAAACCAAATGGTCTGCTGGGCTTGGGCCACGACATTGGGGCTCGTGGCGGCGAAGAAGGCAGCGGTGGCTGCGAGGAAGAAGTGGGAGAAAGGATGTTTCATAGTAGGGGAAAGGATTGGGCAAACCGCCGAGCGGCTGCTAGGGAAAAAGGTCTATGATTGCAAAAACCGGGGAAGGGACCTAGCACGCGCTGGTCGCTTCTCCGGTTTTTGTGATGGGTGTTCGTTAGAAATTCTCAAGGATTTTGTCGGCGATAGCCTGCATCTCTTCAGCTGGCAATTGGAGTTTCTCCTTGCGGAAGTCCATATCGCCTTCGCTCTGAAGGGGAATCAAGTGAATGTGGGCGTGGTTGACCTCCAGGCCCAGCACTGCCATGCCCACCTTGCGGCAGGGGAATGCCTGCTGAATGGCTTTGGCCACACGCTTGGCAAAGACGGTCATGGCGGCCAAGGTGTCGTCGTCGAGGTCGAACAGGTAATCTACTTCCTGCTTGGGCACCACGAGGGTGTGAGCCTTTGCCACGGGATTGATGTCGAGGAAGGCGTAGAAACGGTCGTCCTCGGCGCATTTGTAGGAGGGGATTTCTCCTGCAATGATTCGGCTGAAGATTGTCATAGGGTGGAAGATGTGGGTTGCTTTGGCTGGCGCACAGCGCTACTACTTTGCCACTCGAATGATGCCCTGCCCCACTCCTATTATATATAAGGAGTGCAATTTTATATTAGGAGCACACCATTATATGTTAGGAACACCTTTTTATATATAAGGACCACCTTATTATATATAAGGAATGCACAAAAGCAGGTTTGGCAGGCGAGCGCGGCGTGGCTACCTCAGCAAACGGATTAGTCGATGCTGATTTTCAGAATCTCAAGTTTGATGACGCCTTGGGGAATCTTGATTTCCACCACGTCGCCCGCTTTTTTGCCAAGCAGACCCTGAGCGATGGGCGTAGTCGAAGAGATTTTGCCCTCGCGCAGATTGGCCTCGCTCTCGCTAACGATGGTGTATTTCATCACCATGTTGTTGGCCAGATTCTTCATTTCTACGGTCGAGAGAATCTGCACGGTATCGTTGCTCAGGCGGGAAGTGTCAATGATTTTTGCTTCGGCAATGGCCTGTTTGAGCTGGTTGATTTTTGTTTCGAGCATTGCCTGTGCCTCCTTGGCAGCATCGTATTCGCTGTTTTCGGAAAGGTCACCTTTGTCGCGGGCTTCCGCAATCGCTGCGGAGGCTGCGGGGCGCTCCACCGATTCCATGTGGCGGAGCTGGGCTACCATCTTGTCGTAGCCCTCTTGAGTCATGTAAGCCATAAAATAGTTAGAAGTTAGGAGTTAGGAGTTAGGAGTCCTTGGCCTGAATGCTGGCCTTGGAACTACTAATCCAAATCTTGTTTGTAATTTCGAAGGAGTTGGAAATGAGGAACTGAACGCACGCTCCTTATCTCTATCGCTGATTTTTAAGGTAACAAAAAAATACTGAAAGAATTTCGGCCTTCTATGGGTGTTCAGGCTGAAATCCTTTCCGTCAAAACCATCTGTCGTGCCGATAACTTATGTCGTTTCGGCCTTATTTGCGTGGGCAAAGGTAGTCCTTATTTTCCACCGCACCAAATATTTTCCACAAAAAAGCGGTTTGCTGTCACCCAAATGCTATCTCCACCCCACTTTTTCCGCCTTTCGGAGGGCCGCAAGGCCGCTAGCCATCCAAAAACCCTTGCACAGATTTTGCTATCCTGCGAATTTTCAATAATTTCGCAGCGTAATCAACCTGTAAACAACTTACATCTATGGCAAAAAAAGCTCTCCTGATGATTCTCGACGGTTGGGGCATTGGCGGTCACGGCAAAGGTGACGTCATCTTCCAGACTCCAACTCCTTTTATGGACCACCTCAACGCTACTTATCCGCACTCCCAGTTGCTGGCTTCGGGCGAAAACGTTGGTCTGCCCGACGGACAGATGGGTAACTCCGAAGTGGGCCACCTCAATATCGGCGCTGGCCGCATCGTTTACCAAGACCTGGTGAAAATCAACCGCGCCTGTGCCGACGGCTCCATTCTCCAGAACCCTGAAATCGTACGCGCCTATTCCTATGCCAAGGAAAACGGCAAGCGCGTCCACCTCATGGGCCTCACCTCCAACGGCGGCGTTCACTCTTCGCTCGACCACCTCTTCAAACTCGTTGACATCGCCGGCGAATACGGCGTGGCAGAGCGCACCTTCGTTCACTGCTTCATGGACGGCCGCGACACCGACCCCAAGAGCGGCAAGGGATTCATCGCCCAGCTCACCGAACAGTGCGACAAGGTAGGCGCACACGTGGCTAGCATCATCGGACGCTTCTATGCCATGGACCGCGACAAGCGTTGGGACCGTGTGAAGGTGGCCTACGACCAACTCGTTGAAGGCAAGGGCCGCGCCTGCGAAGACATGGTAGAAGGCGTGCAGAGCTGCTACGACAGCGATAGCGAAGACCACAAGAACACGGACGAATTTATGGAGCCCCTCGTCAACGCAAAGGTGGACGGACGCATCCAGGAAGGCGACGTGGTCATCTTCTTCAACTACCGCAACGACCGCGCTAAGGAACTCACCATCGTTCTCACCCAGCAGGATATGCCCGAGCAGGGAATGAAGACCATTCCAGGCCTGCAATATTTCTGCATGACACCCTACGACGCTTCCTTCACTGGCGTTCACATCCTCTTCCCCAAAGAAAACGTGAGCAACACCCTCGGCGAATACCTCGCCAGCAAGGGCCTGAAGCAGCTCCACACAGCCGAAACGGAGAAGTACGCCCACGTGACCTTCTTCTTCAACGGTGGTCGAGAAACTCCCTACGAAGGCGAAGAGCGTATCCTCGTGGCTTCTCCCAAGGTGGCCACCTACGACCTCCAACCCGAAATGTCGGCCTACGAAGTGAAGGACAAACTCGTAGCTGCCATTCGCGAGGACAAGTACGACTTCATCGTGGTCAACTTTGCCAATGGTGATATGGTCGGCCACACGGGTATCTACGGCGCCATCGAAAAGGCTGTGACCGCAGTGGACCAGTGCGTGAAGGAAGTCGTAGAAGCTGCCAACGCCACCGACTACGAAACCATCATCATCGCCGACCACGGCAACGCCGACAACGCCATCAACAGCGACGGCACGCCCAATACGGCCCACTCCCTCAACCCCGTCCCCTTCATCTACGTGACGCAGAACAAGGAAGCCAAGGTTATCGACGGCGTACTGGCCGACGTGGCACCCTCCATCCTCCACATCATGGGCCTGGAGCAGCCTGCCGAAATGACGGGCAAGAACCTGATTCAGTAAGCACAACAACCCTATCAATGCAACATCGAGGGGCACCGCACGCGGTGCCCCTCGATGTTTTTGTCTTTGTTAAAGGCCGAAAGAAGGGGGGAGGCCGAGGAAGGCCAAGACCGAGGAGGCGGGCCAAAGCAGGCCGCCGCCCTTACTCAACAGGGCTGAGAGCGCCGTGGCCCAAGTCCACCCAGAATCCGCTGCCGGTGGAGTACAGGCCGCGAAGTTTGCCTTCGCCTTGCAGTGTGCCATCGGCGTTGATGGTGAAGACTACGTCGGCTTCGGGTTTTCCGTCGAGGCCGTAGCCCTTGAGGATGAGTTTGCCGTTGGTGATTTCGTAGGGAACGCTCTTCTGGCCAAACTTCACGGCTGCCGATTTCACCTCAAAGTAGGCATATCCATCGGCAATCGAGCCGTCAGCCTTTCGGTCGAGTTGGAGTTTGGCATTGACGGTGGCCACTTCGCTTTCGCCATCGTCGGCACCGAGATAGTACTTGCCCGTGTATTCAGCGGCCAATTCCTTGGCGGGAAGGTCGGGCATGAACTCGGTGTTGTCGAGGTTGACGCTCATAAAGCCAGCCGTCATACCCGTGCCGTTGTATGTGCCTTTGCCCAAGAGGCGAGCGTCGGCGGTGATGTCAAACTCAATATCGGTGGTGTATTCTCCGTAAGAGCCATCGCCCACGGTGTATCCCTTGAGGATGAGTTTCATACCCTTGATTTCGTAAGGCACACAGCCATCCAGCAGGTTGCTTCCCATGGCCGAGATGGTCAGGGATGCGTAGCCCTCCTTGGCATTGCCGTTGGCGTCAGCGTCTATCTTGAGCACGGCATCGCCCTGATATTCCGAGCCGAAGTAGTTCACGTTGACCTTCGCCTTGTAGGCATCGTAGAGCTCGGGGGCCTGGAGGATAACGGCGTTCATGGCATGGGCGGCATCGACGGTGACGTAGCTGCCTTCGTAGGAGGTGGCATAGATGCGTGCATCGCCTGTCATGTAGAGCTGCTTGCCGTCCTGGCTAAGGACGAAGGCGAGGTCGCGACGGGAGGAACCGCCGTTGGCATTGCCCACGAGGACGTTGGTGATGGTCAGCGTGCGCGTCTGTGCATCGTAGAGGTAGCGCTGACAGTCGCTCACAGCGTTGATCCACTGGCCCGTGCCGTTGTAGATGTTCACGCTGATGGCGGCATAGCCTGCGCGCTCGGTGCCCATGAGGTTTTGGTTGAGGAGAATGGTGATGTTGTTCTTCGTCTGCTCGTCGCCGCCGCAGTAAGAGCCTAGGGCGGAGGTATTCTCGTAGGTGTCGTAGCCCTCCCAGTTGTCGTTGGCGGCGAGGGTGTAGGTATGTGCCTGCATATCGAGGACAAACTGCGTGGGCTGGCCGTTGATCTCGATGGTCACCACGCCCGATTCAATGGTGTAGTCGTACGTGCGATCATCGTACTGTGCCACGCCGAAGCCGTCCAGTTGCAGTCCGGCTCCCTGGCCGTCGGCCGAGGTATAAATGCCAGCCTCCTTGCCGCGCGGGGTGAAGGTGCCTTGGCTTTCGCCGTCCTTGAGGGTGTAGAGGAAGCGGATATCACCGTCGTAGCTGACGAGGGCCTCGCAGGGCTGTCCGATGGATGTGCCCGAGCGGAATTCAAGGGTGGCCTCGGTGACGGTGTAGCCGTAGTTGTTGAAGAAGAACCAGCGCGCGTCGGTGCCATCCTTCGGGCGCATCTCGACGAGCGACTGATAGGCTGAGGCATCGCGGTTGGCGCAAGTGTAGTCGAAGTCGCCCTTGGCCACAAGATAGACGCGCGTGTTGGCAATCTGATCGTTGTCGTAGTCGTGAATATCCACCACGGCTACATCGCCAGCGAAGAACGTACCATTGGCGCCATAGGTGGGCTGGTCGCGCAGTTCGAGGTCGTCATCGTCGTCGGGGTTCTCATCCTCGTAGTAATAGCTGAAGGTGCCCGTCTCTTCGTTGTAGCGATACCAGTGGAGCAGGTTGTAAGCCTGGGCATCGGTGGAGGAAGCGCTGAGCGCACCGCTGGCGCGCAGTTGCATCTGGAAGGTGGGCTGCGAAGCGTCCAAAAGGGCCTCACCAGCGGCTAGGCCAACGCCGTAACCCTTGTAGTCGCCCACGAAGTCGCGGCCTTCATACGTGGTGCGCTCCACGGGAGCAGCGGCGATGGACACGGGTTCGTTGGGCATGAAGAAGCAGAGCGCGTCCTGCTGCAGTACATTGTCCTCCTTGCGCTCCCAGAATACGAAACTGGGGTCGGAGGTGTAGATGCGGCCTGTGTAGAGACCTTTAATCTCGAGCTGGTAGTCGTAGCCAGGGATGGGGCGCACGACGAAGTGCACCTTCCTGCCAGCACGCTGGGCCGTCCAATCCACGGGATGTTCGTGGGAGAGCGTGTGGTCGTTGTTGATGCAATCGAGCATGACGAGGGGCGCCTCGTCCTCGTAGGAGCGCTGTATCTCGTAGTACTCCTTGCCAATGCCCACGTAGCGAACGGTGGTATATTCGGCCAAGCTAAACTGCTCCTGCACTCCGTAGTTGGTCCACACGGTCATGTGGGTGAAGGCCGTGCCATCGCCCTCGCGCTCGTAGGTGATGCTGTCGATGTCCTGCGTCATGAAGGAAACGAACGAGCCGTCGGCGCGCAGGAGGTCAAGGCGGTCGCTGGTGCCCGCCCAAAGGCCCACGAAGGCCAGGCAGGCAATAGATAGAAGGGTATAGAACTTTTTCATTTTCTTTGCTAGGGGAATCAAGATGTGATATAGAACCTACTTAATGTGAATCTTGAAAGCCTGCTGGCCGACACCTATTATATATGTACCAGCGGGCTGACCCTGAAGGCTAATCTCGTAGTTGCCCGCAACGGTCTCGCTGACAATCGTGCGTCCATCGGCAGTCACAACGCGCACGGTTGTGCCCGCGGGCACTGCGCTTAGGCGAACGGTGCGGCCCGCGATGGCAGGGGCAGCGGCCTCGCCCTGTACGCTGCGGATACCTACGGATTCATCGAATCGCCAAGAAGCAACGGTGGTCTTGTCGAAGGTCACCATCGTGGCGCCATCCACAAAACGCACCTGCGTTGTAGTAAACTTCGTTTGCATCCCATCGGTGAGATTGAGTTGGCTGGTCGTGCCGTCCTGGAACGTCACAATCAGACTCCTGTAGCCGTCGGCCAGGGCTGCAACTGTGCCCAGACAGAGAGCCAAAAGAAGGGTAAGTGTGTGTCGCATACGCTGTTGTTTTTTTGAAATTTTGTTTTTGTGCCTTGCAAATATGGGATTTTTTTGTGAAATAGGGAGGGCGAAGGGCCAAAAATCCTGCCTGTCGCTGTGCTTTAGCACATTCTGTAAAGGTAGGTTCTATAAATTATTCAAGTTGCGCAAGTTGAATCAGAGAATAAGCGCAAGCGTTCAAGGCACGCCCTGAAAGGGCAGCTCGCGCCTAGCCCAGGGCAGAGCGAAGCGGCGCCCTGGGTGATGGAAAGACATAGAAGGCTTTCGCCCTGAAAGGGCAAAAGCATATATAATATGGTGTAATGAAAGGATGGACGCTTTACCTGGGTTCTTACGCTTTTGCCCTTTCAGGGCGCAATAGCGGCGGCTAATCTACCCAGGGCGTTGCCCTGGGCTATGCGCTTGCTGGGCTTTCAGCCCGCTCCTTAAACGCTTGTCAGCTACAAGTGAACACTTGCGAAACTTGAATCTAATTGATAGAACCTACCTTCATCAAAGGGGCTTTGTTCGCCACCCCATGCCAACGCTCTCGGAGTGTATCACCGTTGGTGTCTGGCTTTTGCGATTGATCACAACAGACTGGCGTTTTACATTCGTGATGATGTAATCAGAAAGCTCACCCAATGTTACAGCACCTTTCGTTTCTTGCACTTTCTTCAATAGGAAATAGGTGAACATTCCATGCCCTTTTTCCTTATAAGGATAAGCTGTCTCGTCACCCGACGCAGCAGAGAAGACGACAAGGTTGCCTTGAATCATCTCTTCCTTTACCTCAATGGCTACTCCGCGAGCGGAAGCCAGCATACCATCTCCTCGTTGAGCCCCAGAGAAACAGGCATCCATGAAGACAACTGTTGACTTGCTGTTGAGTGCAGCGAGTTCAGAATACAAGCGGGAGATGGGGAAGCAGACTTCTGACTGCTTACCATCAGCGTCAACGGGAAGAAGATAGGCCTTGCGGCTTTTCTCATCCGGAAAACCATGACCGGCATAATAGAACAGCACATTGATATCCCCATTGTAGGCTTCGGCAATGTCTTTCAGATCGTTAAGTGCCGACAACATCACGCCGAAGGTTGCATCCTTGTATTTACGTATGTTGGCAATAGGTACACCCAATGTCTTCTGACAATACTTGCAGAATACCTCCATGTCGTTTTCGGCAAAAGAGACGCTTGGTACAAGCTGATAGTTCTCGTTACCAATCGCTATGACGAAGGTGTTGTTTGCCTTTGTTCCTGATACAGGAATGTTTTCGTCCAACGATTTGTCGTAAGACACAGTTCTGATGACAGGAGTGGAAGATTCTTTGTCGTTCAAGTTGATTTCAAGAGGAGGCAAGTCCATGCTTGCGAGATCATTTGCCATAGGTTCTTCTATCATGTCTGGTGTTTTGTAAGTTTTCTGCCCAATCTGTACAGACACGGAAGCTAATGCAAGATTGTCATCCTTTATACAATAGGTAGGCATGACTTTAGCAGAGCCGAATTTATCCTTAAAAAAGTCTTTTTCAGATGCAGGAACTGAAACATAGACTACCCCATATCCTTTTGACTCCAATGAATAGACATTGTAATCATCGTCATAAAGCGATATTGTAAATTGGGGTTTGGCATATGCAGATTGCTCTTTGACGTATTGATCCTTGAATTGACTTACAAATTGCTGCAGCTTTCTTTCCCTGGCTTGGTTGGTCACGCGTGTACGCCATTGGTCAACGGTCTCAAAGGTCTTTTTCTTCTGCCACTCCTGCATGGCTTTATATATTTTGGATACGTAGTTGTAGCTAAATGTTCTCCTTATCTCATCACTATCGAGCTGGTTCGCTATTGGTGATCCGTAAAAACTCCAACTAAAATATACACCAGTTTCCGTAAAATATCCACCAGTTCTCGTTATTCCTGAATGGTAGCCTTCTTGTCTGATTAAATTTGGACATTCGCTAAAGCAAGCTCCGCTCAATACTAATGGAGTAGGGGGGAAATACACATATTTCAATGAACTACATTTATAAAAAGCATAGTCTTCAATACGCTCCAAACCAATGGGCAGTTTAATGCTCTCTAAGAAGCTTTTACAAAAAGCATATTCCTCAATGCTCTTGATTGTGTTTGGCAGAACAACCGATAATAATTCTGATTTATAGAATGCTTTTTCTCCAATTCTTTCCACTATATATGTCTTTCCGCCATTCGATACGGTAGAAGGGATGGTAACATGCTGGGGCACTTTTCCAATACAACCTGCCACCTCAACAGAATTATCTCCTATCACATTGTATTTCAACTCTTGACTCTTAAAAGATTGCGCATAAGCACATACTATGAATGTGTTTAGCAATAATGTCAAAATTTTTGCTTTCATTTTTCTTTGATTTTTTATTTTGTAATCCTTTTATTTCGTAGATAACGTTGCGACTTGCTCAATCGGTTCTGGATAGTCATCCAACAATACGAAGCAACCACAAAGGTGCATTTCATGCGAGTTGCAATATCCAGAGTAACAGTTCTTAGTCGTTTTGTCACCGCAAATTTATAAAAAAATTTTGAACGGCTCAATTTTCGGCTCTATAACGAATCGTATGGGTATGCAACCCTCTGCGCCCACTCTTCCTCCCCCTTCTTTCGTGCCGAGGGATGCCCACCCCTCCATGTGCGCCTCGTAATATACAACCCGCCAACCCCCGTCTGCTGCAAATCGCTGCAAATTAACAGTTGATGAACTGTTGCGAAGTGTTAACGCGATTTGGATTTCGCGGAAAAATGTATTATCTTTGTCCTAGAAAAGAGGAGAGAGCCCTAAACACTGGGGTTCTCTCCTTTTTTTGGGCAAAAAAAACGGTTGTTTTACCTCAGAGGTAAAAAAATTTACCTCTGAGAGCGGAATTTTTTTCTCAGAGAGCGGAATTTTTCTTGGAGTTTGCGGTAGAAATTTCGGCGACAAAGAAGATGGAGAGTTAAAAGATATTTATTTTTCGGGACGCATTTTTAACAGTTCAAGGTTAGGATAAGGAGTAACGTGAAAGTACCGCACCTTGCTTGGCAAGGTGTGAGTAAGGTGTTTGT
>CAMBWV010000009.1 GCA_945871755.1 uncultured Bacteroidales bacterium | reverse complement strand
AGGCTTCCGACTGAAACCAGGGAGCGAAGCGACCATTGAAACTAAAGGAGCGAAGCGACTGGACTAAGGGAGCGAAGCGACCGTCTGAATCTAAGGTCGCAAAGCGACCGATAAAAAAACTGGGGTCGTGCTATCACGACCCCAGTTTTTTTTACCTGCGTCCACCTTCGCGACGCGGGCGGCGTGCGGGGCGGTCTTCCCAGCCTTCGGGCTTCTCTTCGAGCACGCGGTGGCTGAGGCGGAACTTGCCAGTCTTTTCGTCAATTTCCAGCAGCTTCACCGTGATGGTGTCGCCTTCCTTGATGCCAGCCTCTTCGACTGTTTCGAGGCGCTTCCAGGCGATTTCGCTGATGTGGAGCAAGCCTTCCTTGCCCGGCATGAACTCTACGAAGCAACCGTAGGGCATGATGCTGACCACCTTGGCCTCGTAGGTTTCGCCCACTTTGGGGATGGCCACGATAGCGCGAATCTTGGCAACGGCTGCATCAATGATAGCCTTGTTGGCACCCGAAACCTGTACCTTGCCCACGCCATCTTCTTCGTCGATGGTAATGGTGGCACCCGTTTCTTCCTGCATACCCTGGATAATCTTACCGCCAGGGCCAATGACAGCACCGATAAATTCCTTGGGAATGGTGAAGGCTTCGATGCGGGGTACGTGGGGCTTGAAGTCCTCGCGGGGAGCCGACATGGTCTTCATCATTTCGCCGAGGATATGCTCGCGACCAGCCTTGGCCTGTGCGAGGGCTTTTTCAAGGATTTCGTAGGAGAGACCATCGCACTTGATGTCCATCTGCGTAGCGGTCAGACCCTTGAGCGTACCAGTGGTCTTGAAGTCCATATCGCCGAGGTGGTCTTCGTCGCCGAGGATGTCGGAGAGCACGGCGTACTTATCCTCACCGGGGTTCTTGATAAGACCCATGGCGATACCGCTGACAGGCGCCTTGAGGGGCACACCAGCGTCCATGAGGGCAAGCGTGCCAGCGCAGACAGTAGCCATTGACGAAGAGCCATTGCTCTCGAGAATGTCGCTCACTACGCGCACGGTGTAGGGGAAGTCAGCAGGAATCTGACCCTTCAGACCGCGCCATGCCAAGTGGCCGTGGCCAATCTCGCGGCGGCCTACGCCACGCTGTGCGCGGGCTTCGCCAGTGGAGAAGGGCGGGAAGTTGTAGTGGAGGAGGAAGCGCTGGTAGCTCTTGTCGAGGACATCGTCCACGAGCTTCTCGTCCAGTTTCGTACCGAGCGTACAGGTGGAGAGGCTCTGCGTTTCGCCGCGGGTGAAGATGCTCGAGCCGTGAGGTCCGGGCAGGGGATCTACTTCGCACCAGATGGGGCGGATGTCCGTGGTATGGCGGCCGTCGAGACGGATGCCTTCGTCGAGGATGCAGCGGCGCATAGCGTCCTTCTCCACGTCGTGGTAGTACTTATCAATGAGGCCGTTCTTCTCCTCGAGTTCTTCGGGCGTGAGTTCGGCATGGGCAGCGGCGTAAGCCTCCTTGAAGTTCTCGCGCACGGCTTCGAAGGCGTCAAAGCGGGCGTGCTTCTCGAGACCCTGCTTCGTGATGTCGTAGCAAGGCTGATAGCACTCGGCCTTCACCTGCTCGCGCAGTTCTTCGTCGTTGACCTCGTGGCAATATTCGCGCTTCACGTCGGTGCCGAGTTCCTTCATGAGTTCCTTCTGGAGCTGGCACATGGGCTTGATGGCAGCGTGGGCAGCCTTGAGGGCTTCGAGGAGGGCGCTTTCGGGCACTTCCTTCATTTCGCCTTCCACCATCATGATGTTTTCTTCCGTAGCACCTACCATGAGTTCCATGTCGGCATCTTCAAGCTGCTCGAAGGTGGGGTTGATGACGAACTCGCCATTGATACGCGCCACACGCACCTCGGAGATGGGGCCGTCGAAGGGAATGTCGGAGCAAGCCAGAGCAGCGCTGGCAGCAAAGCCGGCGAGCGCATCGGGCATATCTACGCCATCGGCGGAGAAGAGGGTGATGTTCACGTAAACTTCAGCGTGATAGTCGCTGGGGAAGAGGGGGCGGAGGGCGCGGTCAACGAGACGTGAGGTCAGGATTTCGTAGTCCGAAGCACGGCCTTCGCGTTTGGTGAAACCGCCGGGGAAACGTCCGGCAGCGGAGTATTTCTCTTTGTAGTCACATTGCAACGGCATGAAGTCGGTGCCGGGGGCGGCGTCTTTTGCACCGCAGACAGTGGCGAGCAGCATGGTGTTGTTCATGCGGAGCATAACGGCACCATCGGCCTGCTTGGCCAGCTTACCCGTTTCGATGCTGATGGTGCGTCCATCAGGCAGGGCAACGGTCTTGGTAATTACGTTCATCGGTCTAAAAAAATGGAATAATAAAGATTTATAAACTCTTGAAATCGCGCAAATTTAGTGATTTATTTTAAGCTGCAAGCCATCCCTCCCTGTTTTTTTGGTTTTTTGGCTTGTCTAGGTGGCATTTTTGGAACTGTCCCACGCGCGCGTACCTATAATATAGGTGTTTTACCATCAAAAACGAGGAAGCCTCCCCTGTCTAGGGATTTCCTCCTGCTCTGCTATACAAAGATACAAGGTCTTTTGGCCGCATTTTTTTATTTTGGAGGCGGGGGAAGGGAGGATTGGAGAGGATTGGAGAGGACGGGAGAGGAGGAAAGAGGAGGAAGGAGGAAAGAGGAGATGAATTCCTCATTCCTCATTCCTCATTCCTAATCCCTCATTCCTAATTGATTCACGCACGAAATCCGCCCAACCCCTTGCCCCAATCAAAAATAAGCCGTAACTTTGCAGCCGCAATATCGAACGAGGACAGATTTGGCTGCTTGCAACCTCTCAAAAAAATGCTAAAACGTTGGGTGCCATGCGCGTATGGTTACCACGCGAATAGCGACAGGCCACAGTGCCTGCTACGTTGATGTCCCGTTCTGCCGCTGCGTTGAGCCATTTGCTCATGCTGAGGCAGTTTTTTTATGGAAAATATTCACCGCCCAAAGGGGTTGACCCGACGCGCCGCGCCAATCACGGGCACAAACAAAACATTAAAAAAATGGGATACTTATTCACCTCTGAATCCGTTTCCGAAGGACACCCCGACAAGGTGGCCGACCAGATTTCCGACGCCGTACTGGATGAACTGCTGGCCTACGACCCCAACTCAAAGGTGGCCTGCGAAACCCTTGTCACGACAGGCCAGGTTGTAGTGGCTGGCGAGGTCAAGACGCAGGCTTACGTTGACCTGCAGGACGTGGCACGTCGCACCATTCGCAAGATTGGCTATACGAAGGCCGAGTATAAGTTTGACTCAGAATCGTGCGGCATCTTCAGCGCCATCCACGAGCAGAGCGCCGACATCAACCGCGGCGTAGAGCGCGAAGACCCCATGAATCAGGGTGCTGGCGACCAGGGTATGATGTTCGGTTATGCCAACAACGAGACTGATACCTACATGCCCCTACCCCTTGCCCTGGCCCACGACATCCTCATCGTGCTGGCCGAAATCCGCCGCGAGGGTAAGCAGATGACCTACCTGCGCCCCGACTCGAAGAGCCAGGTCACCGTGGAATACGACGACCATGGCGTGGCACAGCGCATTGACACCATCGTGGTCAGCACACAGCACGATGACTTTATCAGTGCCGAAGAGGCTGGCAGCCAGGAGAAGGCAGACCAGTTGATGCTCGACCAGATTCGCCACGATGTCATTACCATCCTCATTCCCCGCGTTATCAACGAGCGCATCCATACGCCCGAAATCAAGGCCCTCTTTGACAAGGGCGCCATTAAGTACCACGTCAACCCCACGGGCAAGTTCGTCATCGGTGGCCCCCACGGCGATACGGGTCTGACGGGCCGCAAGATTATCGTCGATACCTACGGTGGTAAGGGTGCTCACGGCGGTGGCGCATTCTCAGGCAAGGACCCCTCGAAGGTGGACCGTTCGGCCGCCTATGCAGCCCGCCACATTGCCAAGAACATGGTGGCCGCAGGTGTGGCCGACGAGATGCTGGTGCAGTTGAGCTACGCCATCGGTGTGGCCGAGCCCATCTCCGTGTTTGTGGATACTTATGGCAAGAACCACACCACGCTGAGCGATGGCCAGATTGCCGAAAAGGTGAAGGAAATCTTCGACCTGCGTCCCCGCGCCATTGAGCAGCGCCTCAAACTCCGCAATCCTATCTACGAAGAAACCGCCAGCTACGGCCACATGGGCCGCCAGCCGCAGGTGGTGACAAAGACCTTCCACACGAAGGGCAGCGAGCCCAAAGAAGTGGAGGTGGAACTCTTCACCTGGGAGAAACTGGACTACGTGGACACTATCCGCGAAGCTTTTGCTTCGGTCGCTGCGCGACCTTAGTCCAGTCGCTGCGCGACTTTAGTCCAGTCGCTGCGCGACTTTAGTCCAGTCGCTGCGCGACTTTAGTTTCAACGGTCGCTTCGCTCCCTGGTTTCAGTCGGAAGCCTGCGGCTTCCTGGTTTCAGTCGGTCGCTTCGCTCCCTAGTTTCAACGCAGCCTGCGGCTGCTGGCTCGATAGTCTAGGGGGGGGAGGTGATTCGCTGCAACTTCTAATTCTACAATTATATATCCATAATACAAAACCAAACTCCCTAAATTCAAACTCCAGCTTCCGAATTTCAAACTCCAGCTTCCGAAATTTCTTCATCCAGCTTCCTAATCGAACAAAGACTATCGAGCTAGCAGCCAAAGGCTGCGTTGAAACTAGGGAGCGAAGCGACCGACTGAAACCAGGGGACGCAGTCCCCGTCTGAATCTAGGAAGCCGCAGGCTTCCGACTGAATCTAGGGAGCGAAGCGACCATACTAAGGGAGCAAAGCGACCGCATTATGAAGATTACCGTCTATGCCGCCTCAAGCGGACAAGCCGCCCCCGCCTTTGTCGAAGCCGCCACGCGCCTCGGCCAGGTCCTAGCTGCGCATGGCCATACTCTTATCAACGGTGCAGGGCGCACAGGACTGATGGCCGCCTCGGCCGAAGGCTGTATGCAGGCAGGCGGCGAGGCCATCGGCATCATTCCGCAGTTCATGATAGACCAGCAGTGGGAACACAAGGGCATGACGCGCCTCATCGTGACACCCGATATGCACCGCCGCAAAGAGCAGATGGCGCAACTGAGCGACGCCTGCGTGGCCCTGCCTGGCGGGGTGGGAACACTCGAAGAATTGCTGGAAATTATCACGTGGAAACAACTCGGCCTCTACCTCAAACCCATCGTCATCCTCAATACCAACGGCTACTACGACGCCCTGCTGGCACAGCTCGACCGCGCCCTGAGCGAACAGTTCATGCGCCCCATGCACAGCCAGATATGGCAGGTGGCCGCCACGCCCGAGGAGGCCGTGCGCCTGTGCGAAGAAACACCGCTGTGGGATAGCAATATCCGCAAATTTGCCGCCCTCTAGTAGTTGGACAGGCCGCTTCCCCTTACCCCTTCACCCCAATCGTACATGCCCATACCCAGCCCTATCCCCGTAGATTCCACCTACGCCTCCGACAGTTGCATGCTGCGCCCCGTCGAAGCCGACCCGCAGCCCGATGTGCTGGCGCGGGCCGACAGCACGTGGGTGGAAGTGCCCACGCTAGAGGAGGTGGCGCGCAGTTATGGCGGACGAGTGGCGGGCGAGTCCTTGCCCTTCTGCTTTCGCAACGACGATGTGATTACGAGCCTGCTCCTGCTGTTGTTCTTCGTGAGCACCTTTATCGTCAGCCGCGGCTGGAACTACCTCGTCAGTGCGATGGGCGCATTCTTCCACAGCAAGCGCCACGACACCATCTTCGATACGCAAGACGAGAAAGCCTTCCATGGCGGCGGCATCCTCATGCTGCAAACCACAGTGTGCATGGGATTGCTCGCCTTCGGCTTCCTCGACGACCTTTATCCGCAACAGCTCCAAGCGTTTTCGCCCTACGTGCTGCTGGTTGGCGACATAGGCGTGTGCATCGTATGGATGGTACTGCGTTTGGGCCTCTTCCACCTGGTCAACAGCATCCTCTTTGAGCGCGAAGCCTGTCGCGCGTGGATGAACGGCATGGTGCTAATCGTGATGGTCAGCGGATTGTTGATGCTACCCGTCACCCTCTTGGCGATTTATTTCGACTTGAGCCTTCCCACCCAGCAGAACGCGCTCATTTTGATAGGTGGAGCCAGCGAAATCCTGCTTATCTACAAGTCGCACATCACATTTTTCAGGCACAGGGGTGGCAGTCTGCATTTAATTTTGTACCTTTGCACGCTGGAATTCATCCCCCTCTTATTATTGTGGCGCACGTTCAACTGGGCCAACACTTTTACATTCAGCTAGAATAACTTAACGTAAAATGTATATACGCTGCCGGCAATCGTCGGCGGCCAATGTCTATACGAGTACCATACTCGGGAATAATTGAAATGATGAAGAGAATCCTTATCTCGCAGCCGAAACCTACTTCTGACAAGTCGCCCTATTTTGAAATCGAACGGAAATACGGCGTAGAATTTGTATTCCATCCTTTTATCAAGGTGGAAAGATTGAGTGCAAAGGAGTTTCGCGCACAGAAGGTACAGATACTGGACCACTCCGCCGTGGTGTTCAACTCCCGCAACGCCATCGACCACTTCTTTAATCTGTGCAAGGAACTGCGAGTGACCATCCCCGAAGATATGAAGTACTTCGGCCTGAGCGAAACCATCGTGCTCTACATCCAGAAGTACGTGCAGTACCGCAAGCGCAAGGTGTTCTTTGTTGAAAGCGGCAAGTGGGAAGACCTCGTACTGCTCATGGCAAAGCACAAGAACGAGAACTATCTCCTGCCCCAAAGCGACGTGGCTGGCGATAGCGCACACCGTATGCTGGAAGAGAAGAAGCTGAAGCACACGGAGTGCACCATGTTCCGCACGATAAAGAACGACCTGCCCGAAGGACAACCCTTCGACTTCGACATGGTTGTTCTCTTCACTCCCGCAGGCGTAGAGTCGCTCCTCAAGAACGTGCCCGACTTCAAGGAGCGCGGCATCAAACTCGCCTGCTTCGGCAAGGCTACCGCTAAAGCCATCGAAGAGGCTGGACTCACCATCGACCTCGAAGCTCCCTCAGCCAAAGCACCCAGCATGACGGGTAGCCTGGAGCTCTATCTCGAAGAGAATAAATAAGGTAGCGGGGTGCATTCCTCTCATAACGAAACAAATAGAACCAACCACATACACACAGCCGGGAGCGGAGGTACGCAATGTCGCCTCTGTTCCCGGCTGTGGCTTTCCCAACGTTCAATCCACGCATCCGCCATGCGATTCACCTTCAAGAAATCCGAACATCTCTGTCGCCTGCACGAAATCGAGCAACTCTTCTCTGCTGGAAGTCGCTCGGCCACCGTCTTTCCCGTACGTATTGTGTATCGAAAGGTGAAGGCCACGGACGGCGAACCGCCTGTAAAGGTGTTAGTCAGCGTGGCCAAGCGCCGTCTGCGCCATGCCGTTGACCGCAACCGAGCCAAGCGACAACTGCGCGAAGCCTACCGACTGCAAAAGGCCACCGTCTATAATGTCCTTCCCAGCGAGCAGGCCATCCATCTAGGTCTGATATGGATGGCCGACAAACCCATGGACAGCCACCGCATACACACCGCCATCGGCACCTTGCTGGAACGTGTGGCCGAGAACCTTCGACGCGAGAATCGGGCTCAACAGCCGTAGCAACGCGTCTCCTAAGCCTTCCACCAATCAGCCGATCTGTTTCATGAATCCCATCTCGCGCGCAATAGTAACCATCCTCTGCGCCCCCATCCATATCTACCAGCGCTACATCTCGCCCCTCACGCCGCCCGCCTGCCGCTTCACGCCCACCTGTTCGCAATACGCACTAGAGGCTCTCCGCAAGCACGGCCCTCTCCGCGGACTCTATCTCGCCGTGCGCCGCATCCTGCGTTGTCATCCCTGGGGCGGCAGCGGCTACGACCCCGTGCCTTAAAGGCGGATGGCCTTCGGAATCTCCGAAATCTCCAGAAATCCCAAAACTTCCAAGAAATCACAGCAAAAAACCCAACCGTGGACTACCACACCCACAATCCTAATATCCCGCCAGGTACAGGCATCATCAATCTTTCCCGTGCGGTCATCCAAGCGCCCGACACCTTCCAACCGGTGCCGGGTGGTCTGTATTCGGCAGGTATTCACCCCTGGTGGACATCCGACGAGCACCTAGAGCAAGAGCAAAGAGGCGTGGCCCAACTAGCCCAGCATCCTCAGGTAGTAGTCATAGGCGAATGCGGCCTAGACACCCTAAGAGGAGGCTCCCTAGACCGCCAACTAGCCCTCCTAAAATGGCACATCCAATTGGCCGCGGCCGTAAGAAAACCCCTAACCCTACACTGCGTCCGCGCCTTCCACCTCCTTCTGGCCCTAAGCAAAGAACTAAAAGCCCAAGCCGCCCAAGCCTCCCAAGCCTCCCAAGCCTCCCCAATATCCCAAATATCCCCAGCCATTCAGCCCCTCCCAGTGCCTCCGCCAAGAATGGTTATCCACGGTTTCCGAGGAGGTCCAGCCCTAGCCGCCCAGCTCCTATCCGCAGGCTTCGAGCTGAGCTTCGGCCCCCGTCACAATCCCGCCAGCTTCCAGCAAACCCCGCCACACCTCCGCCATCAAGAAACCGACGCCGAGCCCAGCTAGGGCTCTGCGCCTCAGGCACAGAGTAAGTCCGCCCAGGTGTCCCGCCTGCCCCGAGCAGGCCAAGCCTTCCCCATAGGCAGCCCCCATAGGCAGCCTCGCGCAGGTCTATCCTAGCGAGGCTGCCTTTTTGTGTTGCCCCTCCCCAGATAATCGTCAAAAAATATCCCTGCGAGGCCGTTCAACTCAAAAAAAAGTGGTAATTTTGCCTTGTTAATGCGCGTGTAATGCGCGTGCCTGAATTTGGGCATCTCGCATTCGCATATTTTTCAACCGAAAACTCAGACATACAACATATTATGGAAGAAATCGAAAAGAGCGGAGCCGCTTATTCGGCCAGTAATATCCAGGTCCTCGAGGGCTTGGAGGCCGTACGCAAGCGTCCCGCGATGTATATCGGCGATATCAGCGAGAAGGGTTGGCACCACTTGGTTTACGAGACCGTGGACAACTCCATCGATGAAGCCCTTGCTGGCTATTGTACCCATATCGAAGTTACCATCTGTCAGGACAACTCCATTATCGTGCAGGACAATGGCCGCGGTATTCCCGTAGATATGCACCCCAAAGAAGGTCGTTCGGCCCTCGAAGTCGTCATGACTGTGCTCCATGCCGGCGGTAAGTTCGACAAAGGCTCCTACAAGGTTTCCGGCGGTTTGCATGGTGTCGGCGTGTCCTGCGTCAACGCCCTCTCCACCCGTATGCTTTCGCAGGTTTTCCGTGATGGCAAGGTTTATCAGCAAGAATACGCCAAGGGAAAGCCGCTCTATCCCGTCAAGGTCGTTGGCGAGACTGAGCTCCGCGGTACCCGTCAGCAGTTCTGGCCCGACGCAGAGATATTCACCACCACCACGTACAAGTATGACATCCTCGCCAACCGTATGCGCGAGCTGGCATACCTCAACGCAGGCATTACCATCAAGCTCACCGACGAGCGTCCCGACAGCGAGGGTAACACCCGCAGCGACGTCTTCCATTCCGACCTCGGCCTGCGCGAATTTGTCCGCTACATCGATTCCTCCCGCACCCACCTCTTCAACGATGTCATCTACCTGAACACCGAGAAGAACGGCATGCCCATCGAGGTGGCTATCATGTACAATACCTCCTACAGCGAAAACCTCCACTCCTACGTCAACAATATCAACACCATCGAGGGCGGTACCCATCTCGCTGGTTTCCGTATGGCCGTGACCCGCGTGCTCAAGAAGTATGCCGAGGAGACAGCCGCCAAACAGCTTGAAAAGGCCAAGGTGGAGATTACGGGCGAAGACTTCCGCGAGGGTCTCACCGCCATTATCTCCGTGAAGGTGGCCGAGCCTCAGTTTGAGGGCCAGACCAAGACAAAGTTGGGCAACAGCGAAGCCACTGGCGCTGTCAATCAGGCCGTCGGCGAAGCCCTGTCCTACTATCTCGAAGAGCATCCCAAGGAGGCCAAACTCATTGTCGATAAGGTTATCCTCGCCGCAACGGCCCGTGTGGCAGCGCGCAAGGCCCGCGAATCTGTGCAGCGCAAGAGCCCCATGTCGGGCGGCGGTCTGCCTGGCAAACTGGCCGACTGCTCCAGCAAGGTGCCCGAGGAGTGCGAACTCTTCCTCGTCGAGGGTGACTCTGCAGGTGGTTCTGCCAAGCAAGGCCGTAGCCGTGCCACACAAGCCATCCTGCCCCTGCGCGGTAAAATCCTCAACGTCGAGAAAGCCATGTGGCACAAAGCCTTCGAGAGCGACGAAGTCAACAATATCATTCAGGCTCTTGGCATCCGTTTCGGCATTGACGGCGAAGACAGCAAAGTGGCTAATATCGAGAAGCTCCGTTACCACAAGGTGATCATTATGGCGGATGCCGATGTGGACGGTCAGCACATCGCCACACTTATCATGACGCTCTTCTATCGCTACTTCCCGCAAGTCATTCAGGACGGCTACCTCTACATCGCCATGCCGCCGCTCTATCGTTGCAAGAAAGGCAAGATTGAAGAGTACTGCTACGACGACGCAGAGCGTCAGAAGTTCTTCGACACCTATGGCGATGGCACCGAAAATGGTATCACAACGCAGCGCTACAAAGGTCTTGGTGAAATGAATCCCACCCAGTTGTGGGAAACGACCATGTGCCCCGAAACGCGTATGCTCAAGCAAGTCACCATTGAGAATGCTGCCGAAGCCGACTATATCTTCAGCATGCTGATGGGCGACGACGTAGGTCCGCGCCGCGAGTTTATCGAGCGCAACGCCACCTACGCCACCATCGATGCCTAAGCCAATCGGCGGAGCCCGTCACCGCCAGCGAATCCCACAATAAGGGGCTGCCCAGCAATGGAGCAGCCCCTTATTCATATTCTGCTTGCCCCAAAGTTCGTACTCATTGCATGGGGTGAATAAGGTGTTTGTACTCAGAGGGAAGGCAATGTACCGCACGTTGCTTGCA
>CAMBWV010000008.1 GCA_945871755.1 uncultured Bacteroidales bacterium | reverse complement strand
CCTTCGCCGTGGGTGATGTCGTAGTAAGCCGAGAGCGCATGCTCCATGGCGTGCATGGGCCATCCGCTGGGACTATTGCCCAGACAATAGATGCCGTTGCAGCCGAGGGTGGTGGCATAGAATATCTCTGCACGTGCGTCATAGTCCTCTGGATTGGCGAGCACCTTCTTCACGTTCTTGACCAGCGACCGCACGGCTCCCTCCATGAAGGCATCGTTCATGTCGATGTGCTCTGCGCAGAAATAAGACTCCATGATATGGTTGATACAGTCTGCCACCCCTGCCAGGGTATGCTTCACGGGCACCGAGAAGGTATAGGTGGGGTCAATGAAACTGACAGCGGGGAAGACGAGCGGCGAGAAATAGGGCAGTTTGTCGTTGGTCTCTGTGCGCGAGATGACGCCGCCCATGTCGTATTCGCTGCCTGTCGCTGCCATGGTGATGATGTCAACGATGGGCACTGCCGCTATGGTAGGCTGGAGGCCGCGCACGAGGTCCCAAGCCTCTTCCACATGGTCATACACCTTACCCTTGAGCGTGCCTGCCACTCCGGCTATGGCTTTGGTGCAGTCGAGCACCGAACCTCCGCCTACAGAGAGGATGACGTCGATTTGGTGTTCCTGGCAGAGGCGTACACCCTCCAGCACACTTGGATGGAACTTAGGGTTGGGCTGGATGCCCGGCAGTTCGTACACCTCTTTGCCGGCCAAGATGTCCATCACCTCTTCGTAGAGGCTTTTCGCATGTCCTGCCACTTTGCGCTTTATGCTGCCGCCTCCATAGGTGACAAGCACTCGCTTGCCATATTGGTTCATCACGCTTTCCAGTTTCTCGTTCACCACGCCCTTGCCAAAGACGAGGCGCGTAGGGGTTTGATAATCAAAATTCTTCATGCTATTTTTTGTTTTAAGGATACTATTTGCTGCGGAAATGATGTAGGGGAAGGTTCTATTGCGAGTCCCTTACCGTTGAATACCATGCATACCTTGTCTCCATATCAAGAGAAGCATCCATATTCTGCTGCAAAAATACAACAAAGTGAAGAAGCAATGGCTACCTGAATCGTGGGAATATTTACCAATAATTCATGTTCTACAATTTTCACGGCATGAAACTGTGAGTTTCAAAGTATGAAACTGTGAGTTTCAAGGCATGAAACTGTGAGTTTCAAGGCATGAAACTGTGAGTTTCACGCCTTGGATTTTTTTTGAAACAAAACCATATCTGAATATCAGTTACTTACGTTTTTTTGAACAAAGATATAGACTGGAAAAAAATCAGGGCATGATAGGGGTAGCCTGCTGAACATTCTGGAGATTTTTGCTTCATTCGAATGGAGGTTGCAGTGCGAACTGGGGGATGTGCGGACCAGGTGGGTTTGCTTAGGGTATGAAAAAAGGACCAAGCCGAAGCCGACTTGGTCCTTGGTAATAGGGGAGAAAGGAAATGGTGATTATCGCTTGCAAACAGGGTCGGAGGAGAGACCGACACCGAGTTTCTTGAAAATCTTCTGATCTACTTCGCTGAGCATGACCGTGGTGTGTGCTTGACAACCGCGAAGTTCGGGAAGTTGGGTGAGGGCGCGGCGGCATTCCTGATTGTGCTGGCTCAGCACGCTGAGGGCCACGAGCACCTCGTCCGTGTGGAGGCGCGGATTCTGGCCGCCGAGGTAGTCAATCTTTGTCTTCTGGATGGGCTCAATCATCTCCTGCGGGATGAGGCGGGTCGTGTGCGGGATGCCTGCCAAGTGCTTGGTGGCATTGAGCAGCAGGGCAGCGCAGGGGCCGAGGAGCGGACTCTCGCCAGCGGTGATGAGCGTGCCGTCGGAGAGTTCGATGGCAGCAGCGTGCATGCCCGATTCCTTCTGACGCTCCTTGGCTGCAACGGTGCAACGGCGGTCGGCCGTGGTGATGCCAGCCTGCTTGAAGAGGAGGGAAATCTTGCCCACCTCGTTCTCGTTGCCCGCACCGAGCGCCATACGGCCCAGCGCGTTGTAGTAGCGGCGGATGATTTCGTCGTTGGAGGCTTCGCGGCAAGCCTGGTCGTCGCAGATGCAAAAGCCCACCATGTTGACGCCCATATCCGTTGGCGACTTATAGGGGTTGTGGCCGTAGATACCTTCGAAGAGGGCGTTGAGAACGGGGAAGATTTCGATGTCGCGGTTGTAGTTGATGGCCAACTTATTGTACGCCTCCATGTGGAAGGGGTCAATCATATTGACATCGTCAAGGTCGGCTGTGGCGGCCTCGTAGGCGATATTCACGGGGTGCTTGAGCGGCAGATTCCATACGGGGAAGGTCTCAAACTTGGCGTAACCCGCCTCGATGCCACGCTTGTGCTCCTGGTACAACTGACTGAGGCAGACCGCCATCTTGCCGCTACCAGGACCAGGGGCTGTGACGATGACAAGGGGGCGCGTGGTTTCTACATAATCGTTGCGGCCAAAACCATCCTCGGAGTCAATGAGGGCCACGTTGGTGGGGTAGCCGTCAATCGTATAATGATAGTAAGCCTTGATGCCGAAGCGTTCGAGTTTTTCGCGATAGAGGTCCGCGCTCGACTGGCCGTTGTAGTGGGTGATGACGACAGAACCGACTAGGAAACCACGCTTCTGGAACTCCGTGCGCAGGCGGAGTACGTCTTCATCGTAGGTGATGCCAAGGTCGCCACGCACCTTGTTCTTCTCAATGTCAACGGCGCTGATGACGATGACTATTTCGGCGCGGTCGCTCAGTTGCGAAAGCATTTTGAGTTTACTGTCAGGCTGAAAACCGGGCAGGACGCGGCTGGCGTGGTGGTCGTCGAAGAGTTTACCTCCCAGTTCGAGGTAGAGTTTGCCATTGAACTTGGCGATACGTTCGCGGATGTGCTCCGACTGGATAACACAATACTTCTCGTTGTCAAAACCTATTTTCATTTTCTCAAGAATTTTGGCGCGAAATTACAAAAAAGAATCGCTGTGGCCTTGCGGGAAATTGGATTTTTGCGGGAATTTCAGGAAAAAGCGACCGTCAGAGCCTATTGTTTCTCCGTCCACCATTCATAAAGTCGCTGAGCCGTTCGCGTCTCGGCGGCATTGTCGGCCGGCTTCCAAAACTGCTGGCCTTGGGCTTCTGTGGGCAAGTACTGCTGGGGCGCAAAGTGGTGGGGATAGTCGTGCGGATAGATATAGCCATCGTGGTAGCCCAACTGTTCCATGAGTTGGGTGGGCGCGTTGCGCAGATGGAGCGGCACGTCAAGATTGCCCGTGGCCCGCACATACTCCAGGGCCGTATTGATGCCCATGTAGGCCGAATTGCTCTTCTCGCTCGTGGCCAGATAGACCGTGGCCTCGGCCAGGGGAATGCGCCCCTCGGGCCAACCAATCTTCTGCACAGCATCAAAGGCAGCATTGGCAATGAGCAGCGCGTTGGGATTGGCCAGGCCGATGTCCTCGGAGGCCGAAATGATGAGACGGCGGGCAATGAACTTCGGGTCCTCGCCGCCTTCTATCAAACGGGCCAACCAGTAGAGGGCCGCCTGCGGGTCGCTGCCGCGGATGCTCTTGATGAAGGCAGAGATGATGTCGTAGTGCATCTCGCCGCCTTTGTCGTAGGCCATAGGCGTCACCTGCAACTGGTGCGTCACGCGCTCGTTGTCAATGATGATGGGCGCATCGGCTGGGGCGGCTGTCACCATGAGGTCGAGGATACCGAGGAGTTTGCGGGCATCGCCACCGCTGTAGCGCAGCAGGGCCTCGTGCTCGCGCACTTCAATCTGGCGGTCGCGCAAGATGACGTCCTCGTGAAGGGCTCGGTCAAGGAGCATCAGCAGGTCGTCGCGGTCAAGGCTCTTCAATACATAAACTGCACAGCGTGAGAGGAGCGGACGGATGACTTCGAAGGAAGGGTTCTCGGTGGTGGCGCCGATGAGCGTAATAGTGCCCGTCTCCACAGCCGCGAGGAGGGAGTCCTGCTGCGACTTGGAGAAGCGGTGGATTTCGTCGATGAAGAGAATCGGGCTCTGCGAACCAAAGAAAGTGTTGGCCTTGGCTCGCTCTATGACATCGCGCACATCCTTCACACCACAGTTGACGGCCGAAAGTGTGTAGAAGGGCGTCTCGAGTTGGTGGGCAATGATTTGGGCGAGCGTTGTCTTTCCCACACCCGGCGGTCCCCATAAGATGAAGGAGGAGACGTGGCCCGAGGCGAGCATTTGGCGGATTACACCCCCCTCGCCTACCAGATGCTGCTGGCCAATATAGTTATCAAGCGTCGTGGGACGCAGTCTTTCTGCTAAGGGTTTCATGAGAATATTTAGGTAGGTTCTATAAATTAGTTTCAAAGGTTGGTTGGTATTTCTATTTGGCTTGGATGTCTTTCCGCCTCTCGCACCATATCTTTTTGTTTTTCATTCAGTCACGTAGCCCGCTACGCTCCTTCATGTAAAACAAAAACCTATGGCACGATAGTCAAAAATCCATCGCAAGCTAATTTATAGAACCTACCTTTATTGAAATTCGCTGAGTTCAAGCCAGCGCATAGACTTTTCGTCAAGTTCTTCTTCGAGGAGGGGCAGGCGTTTGCTATAGGCTGTCAGTTCATCAACAGCGAGCGTGCCGCTACAGAGAGCCGCCTGCAATTTGGCCTTTTCCTCCTCAAGCGCAGCAATGTCTGCTTCGAGTTGTTCCATCTCGCGGCGCTCGGCAAAGGTCAAACGGCGCTCGCGGTTCATATTGCGGCCGTTTTGTGTGGACACCTGCGGAGCGGCTGATGATTTCTGCGATTTGCTGGGCGATTCCTCGGCGGCTTCGGCCTCCTTGAGTTGTTGCCAGGTCTGGTACTGCGAGTAGTTGCCAGGGAAATCCTTGATATCTCCCGCGCCATGGAAGACCAGCAAATGGTCGGCCACCTTGTCCATGAAGTAGCGGTCGTGGCTGACCACGATGACGCAGCCGCGGAAATCTTGCAGATATTCTTCGAGCGTTTGGAGCGTGGCAATGTCGAGGTCGTTGGTTGGTTCGTCCAGCACGAGGAAGTTAGGATTGGTCATCAGCACCACGCAGAGTTGGAGGCGGCGGCGCTCGCCACCCGACAGTTTGCGGATATAGTCCTGCTGGCGGGCTGGTGGGAAGAGAAAGTGCGTGAGCAACTGCATAGCCGTCAGGCGACGTCCGCCACCGAGGTCGATGGTTTCGGCCACCTCGCGCACGGCATCAATGACGCGCTTGTCGTCGTCGAAGGGCATGTCCTCTTGCGAGAAATAGCCGAAGCGCACGGTCTCGCCAATGACGAAGCGGCCGCTGTCGGGTGCCACTTGCCCCAGAAGCATACGGATGAAGGTACTCTTGCCCGTGCCGTTCTCGCCCACAATGCCCATCTTTTCGTAGCGCGAGAAGTTGTAATAGAAATCCTTGAGGATAACGAGCGGCGAGTTGTCGGGACGCGGGAAGGCTTTGCTGACATATTGCGCCTCGAAAATCTTGCTGCCGATATACGTATTCTTGCCTTCGATGCGTGCAGCGCGCTCTTCCATACGGGTCTTGGCCAGGGCCTGAAGTTCGTAGAAAGCATCCTTGCGGTATTTCGCCTTGGTGCCACGGGCGCAGGGCATTCTTCGCATCCAGTCAAGTTCGCGGCGATAGAGGTTTTGGGCGCGGGCAATGCTGGCGTTCATGGCCTGAACGCGCTCTTCGCGCTTCTCAAGATAATAGGCGTAGTTGCCGTGATAAGAATAGATGGACTTGCCATCGAGTTCGAGGATGACATCGCAGACGCGTTCCAAGAAATAGCGGTCGTGCGTCACCATGAGCAAGGTCTTTCCGCCACGACTGAGGTAGCCTTCCAACCATTCTATCATGCCTATGTCAAGATGGTTGGTCGGCTCGTCAAGCACCAGCAGGTCGGGCTCGCTCAGCAGCACATTGGCCAAGGCCACGCGCTTGAGTTGTCCACCCGAGAGTTGGGCCACGGGCTTCTGGAAATCGGTTATCTCAAGTTTCGTCAGCACCTGTTTGGCGCGCAGTTCAAAGTCCCAAGCCTGTGTGCGCTCCATCTCGTCAATCAATTCGTCAAGGCCAGGATTACCTGGCGTTTCCAAACAGACTTCATAGCTGCTGATGAGGTCGCTGATTTCGCCCGCCCGACTGAAACAGGCGTCTATGACGGTCATTGTCGGGTCGTACTTGGGCGATTGGCTTAAATAACCAATGCGCAGGTCGCGTCGCTTGACGATTTGTCCTTCGTCATAGTCTTCAAGGCCGCAGATAATGTCGAGCAGCGTGCTCTTGCCCGAACCATTGCGAGCTATCAAACCCACGCGGCCGCCTTCGTGAATAGAAAAGGAAATGTCGCTGAAGAGTTCGAGCTCGCCAAAACGCTTCGTCAGGTGTTGTATGTCAATATAGGGTACCACGATATGTCTTTGATTATGCAATGAAATACTCTGAACCAACGCCTATATATAATATGGTATAGTTGGTAACAGAATAAATATGGCCCGAATGCCCCTTACATGGCATTCAAATGGTGATTAGAAAAGGATTTGTAAGGACAAAGGAGGCCCGCAAACCATCAGCTGAGTGAGCAGAACGGGCTTTTTCCCCGCGAAATTATAAAAAATCCCCGAGAAAGCCTTGCCACTCCAACATAAATACCTATTTTTGCGCTGTGAAAAGATAGATGGCGACCCTTCGCCGAGGATATTTTTTCCTTTTTCTCCCCCCTTTTGAAGATTATTCCCATTCACCCATCCTCCTTTCAGCAACGTATTGTCAACGAAACGTGACACGGCCTCTTTGTCCTCTGTCCGCTTCCCTTGACTGAGACGTCTGCCTGTAGATTCTCCACGATTCTCTTCTAGTATTTAAAAAGGAGGAATACACCCAACTAAACCCTATGGCTCTTTATACAAAAGAAGAATTGACTCCCATGACTGAGGAGCAATTGCAAGAAATTCTGTCCACCTTCAACGCTCAACCGCAAGAAGGTGCTGACCACGAAGGATTGATTTATCAGATTCTCGATTTACAAGCAACCACTAAGCCACGCCGCAAACGCATCGCCGCAAAGGAAGAAACCGCAACGGCCGAAGCACCTGTAGAAGTGCCCAAGCGCAAACGCGGACGCCCCAGCAAGGCTGAACTCGAGGCGCGCCGATTAGCGGAAGAACAAGCTAAAGCTGCGTTATTGCAGGAAACGGCAAATGCAGAAGCAGAAGCAGAGGCAACGACGGAAACGACCACGCCCACGCCCGCGTCCAAGATGGACGAGGAGGTGCCCGACTTTATCGCCCAGCAAATGCAAGCTATTCAGGAGCAGCAAGCCGAAGCCCCTGTCGAATCCGCCCACTCTTGGAGCGCCGTCAATTCCATGCAAGCTTTGACCAATCCGAAGGTGGAGCACGAGCCCGATTTCATCGTGATTGAAGATATCCCAGTTGTTGAGCAGGAGAACTTCTATGGTTTCTCTGCCGATGACGATTATCAGGACTACGAGCCGCAGCGTCCCAAATTCCACAAATTTCATGAGGACCCCGACATGCTCGAACGTTTTGGCGGTAAGATTCCGACAGCTACCCGCAGCGGTAGGATTCAGCAGGAAGACTACACCGAATGGGCTATGCCTAGTCCGAACGATGACGATACTCCCTACGTTCCTCCCGTTCATACAGAAAGCGGCGATGAGGGCGAAGACGACCGTCCCGAGCAATACCTGAACGGACGCGGTGTGCTCGACCCCATGCAGGATGGTTCAGGCTTCCTCCGTTCCAGCGACTACAATTATCTCCCTTCGCCCGACGACATCTACGTCAGCCCCAGCATCATTCGCTATTTCAACCTTAAACCCGGTGACGTGATTGAAGGCCGCGTGCGCATTCCTGGCTCGGGCGAGAAATACTTCATCCTCGTTGAGCCCGAACGTATCAATGGCCGCAATCCCTTGGACATTCGCGACCGCGTAGCCTTCGAGCACCTTACACCGCTCTTCCCCGAGGAGAAGTTCTGCCTCTGCAATGGCAAGAGTGACAGCCTGTCGCGCCGCGTTGTGGACCTCTTTACGCCTATCGGCAAGGGACAGCGCGCCCTTATCGTGGCACAACCCAAGACAGGTAAAACGCTCCTCATGAAGGAAATTGCCAATGCCATTGCCGAGCACCATCCCGATACCTATCTCATGATGCTTCTCATCGACGAGCGTCCCGAGGAGGTAACAGACATGGCGCGTACGGTCAATGCCGAGGTAATTGCTTCAACCTTCGACGAGCCCGCTGCCCGCCATGTCAAGATTGCCAATATCGTACTGGAGAAAGCCAAGCGCCTGGTGGAGAGCGGCCACGACGTGGTTATCTTCCTCGACTCTATCACCCGTTTGGCCCGCGCATACAACACGGTCAGTCCTACTTCGGGCAAGGTGCTCTCGGGTGGTGTGGATGCCAACGCTCTTCAGAAGCCCAAGCGTTTCTTTGGTGCAGCACGAAATATTGAAGGTGGCGGTTCGCTCACCATCGTTGCAACAGCCCTGATTGATACGGGCAGCAAGATGGACGAAGTAATCTTCGAGGAGTTCAAGGGTACGGGCAATATGGAACTCCAGCTTGACCGCAGTCTTGCCAACAAGCGCATCTTCCCCGCCGTGAATATTGTGGCCTCCAGTACGCGCCGCGACGACCTCCTGCAAGAGCAGTCCACCATCAACCGCATGTGGATTCTCCGCAACTACATTGCCGATATGACGCCCATCGAAGCCATGACCGACGTGAAGAAGCGCCTAGAGGATACGCTCAACAACGAAGAGTTTCTCAACTCCATGAACAGTTAATCCCCTAAATATATTACACAATGAAAACACCTACATTTCTCAAAAGCACAGCTCTAGTGATTGCGCTCATAGGTTCAATGACCTGCTGCGCCAATCAATCCAAAGAAACCGCAAAATCTGAAGCAACAACCGCAGAAACTGAAGCGACAACCGACAAGTTTGAATCGGCCGACTGGCAGCTATACAACCTCCGCGGCAAAGTAAAGTCCTGCACTGAATCTAAGGTTTGGGCCGAACTAGTTGGCACAGACCAACTGAAGGCCATGGACGAAGAACCGATGGTACAGGAGATGGAGTTCGACGAAAGCGGATGGTTGCTATCCAACAACTACTACAGGCGGAGCACTACTTCCCGCGAGGCTGCCGAATATGGTTACAATCCCAACGATGCCGAAGTGGTCGTGAAGGTCAAGCGCAACGACAAGGGCTACATCACCGAATTTGAGGGCAAGCACAAAGAGTTTGGCGAAGATTATGATGGTCATTTCAGAATCGCCAACAGCTTCGATGACCGCGGCAATCTAACCACATCCGACTTCACAGGTTGGGAATGGAATGCCACAACCAACTACAAGTACGACCCCCAGGATGTATATGCTGAAATAGAAGAACTGTCCGCGGATTACGAGGAGAATACCAAGGAAACTGCTAAGGTGAAAATCATCGAGACGGATGCCCACGGCAACTGGACCAAAGCATACTTGTTCTGCAAGAAGACCCTGAAAACCTACTGTCCAGAGGAAGACAAGATGGTCACCTCCAAAGGCGAAGACACCTACTACATCCTCACCCGCAAAATTACCTATTGGGAATAGGCTGCCCTATATATAATATGGAATAGGAAGAAGGAAACAGTCCATTCATCCCCCACCCTTTTCCACAAACACATGACAGCACCAAGTAGCAGCACAAGCTGCGAAAGGTGCTGTCTTTTTCTGTCCGCTTCATCCATATCTCCATTACACTTCTCCCTACTTCGGTCAATGCGTCATTCAAGGAAGTGTCAAGGCGGCAGGAATGCTTAAATATTTTATACTTTCCCGACAGGATGACAACGCATTTCCTGCTGGCATTGGGTTTGCACTATCCTAAGTGAAGCCGAAAGCCAAAACGTACAGAGGCTGGAAGACTTAGAATATTAACAACAAGTTTAACTCATAAAAAATGGAGGTTATTATGTTACCGATTTTGAATGCAAACAACTGGTTCCCTACTGTGTTTGACGACTTCTTCAACAACGATTGGATGCCAAAAATGAAGGCAACCGCGCCCGCCGTCAACGTCAAAGAAGATGCTAAAGCCTACACCATGGAATTGGCCGTGCCAGGCATCAAAAAGGAATTTTGCAGAGTCAACATCAATGCGGATGGCAATCTGGAAGTAGCCATTGAGAACAAACTGGAACACAAGGAGGAGAACAAGAAGGAGCACTTCCTGCGCCGCGAGTTCAGCTACTCCAACTACCAACAGACCTACGTTCTCCCCGACGACATTGAAAAGGATCATATCGCAGCCAAGGTGGACAATGGCGTATTGACCATCACCCTGCCAAAGTTCACGAAGGAAGAGGTAAAGCAAATCCAACGCCAAATCAACATTGACTAATCTGCTACTCTTCCCAGAAATATGAAATAGATGCCCAAGCATCAAATCCCAAAAGGAGGCTGTACCACAACAGGCACAGCCTCCTTAAATTTTATAAGGTAGTTTCTATAAATTAGCTTTCGATGAGTTTCGGCTATCGTGCCGTAGGTTTTTTTCTTTCGTGAGGGAGCGTAGCGGGCTACGTGACCGAATGAAAAACAAAAGAGATACGGTGCGAGAGGCGGAAAGACATTCTAGCCAAATAGAAATACCAACCAACCTTTGAAACTAATATCTAGAACCTACCAATAATGAAGGGACAAGTAAACAAATGCCCTCTAGTACACGCAATGCGAATACTGGAGGGCTTTCGTTAAGGTTGGGGTTTACTTCTAAGCAGTGATTTAGAGAGCAACCTTTACGCCTATGAAGACTGAGCGCGGGATCATTGGGCCGTAGATGTAGCCTGAATCGCGGTCTGGGCCTTGGTCGAAGTCGCGCTGGTAGCTGTTGAAGATGTTTTGTACGCCGGCACTGAGCGTCAGCGTGGAGTAGTTGAAGATGCGGAAATCGTAGCTGGCCTTCAGACCCATATCTACGAAGATGGGTGTGCGGACGGCGCAGTCAATGGGCGTACCTGAGCCTTCCATGTGCTGTACCGTCATCTTTCCAGTACAAGTGCCGTGGGCTGAGAAGGTGAGTTGCTTGAGCGGATTGTATTGCAGGGTAAGATAGCCATAGGTGTCGGGGGTGCGGAAGAGGCGGCGCACGGCAGGCACAGCGGGATTGTCGCTCCAATATTCAGGGCGCTTGTAGCGCGATTGCTGGTAGGTGACGCCCATTTGTGCTTGCCATTTCTTACCAAGCGCAGCCCTTCCTTCTACATTAAAGCCCCACACGCGAGCACCATCACCATTCTGTCGTTCCAGCACTTGATTGCCATAGGCATCCACTTGGTCGAGCTG
>CAMBWV010000007.1 GCA_945871755.1 uncultured Bacteroidales bacterium | reverse complement strand
TGTGGCCGATACAGGGTTTGCAACCATGGGCACAGCAAGCCTGAATAAATTCTTTTGCACCAGGGAGCTCGGGCGCTATATCCCAACGCTTTACGACACCAGACTTGAGCAAACGGTTATAATCTTCGGGAATAGGATCAGTAATCCATTCAGGGCGCTGAGCACCCGCCATCTTCTTGGAGAAATATGGGCCCTCGAAGTGCAACCCCATGATGGGGCTATCGGGCTCAGCCATCATCTTCTTAGCAGTAGCAATAGCCTTCTCGTAACCCTCAACCGTGTAGGTGCTAAGGGTGGGATAAATGGCTGTGGTACCATATTGGATATGCGTTTCTACGGCAGTGCGGAAGGCCTCTTCGGTACATTCCATAAAATCGCGGCCACCGCCACCATGCACGTGCACCTCGATACCTCCAGGAACGATATATGCACCCTTGGCATCAATGAGTTCTGCATCAGCAAGCGGCAGTTCGGTGTTGAGAACTTGGACAATCTTGTTGCCTTCTACCAGTACACTTCCATGCTCCAGCCATCCAGCAGGAGTCAGGATTTGACCATTAAAAATTTGTTTAAGCATAGTATTGAATGAAATGTTTGTTTGATAGGTATTAGCGAAGGAAGGGGAAAGAACAGAAACCTTGATTATTTCGTTGTCCCAGCACTTAGTAACCGAAATGGAAGACTAAAACGGGGAAGAAATAGGCTTTCTAAGGGCAAATGTAGGTATTTTTTACGATATACAAGGATGGACATAAAGTTTTATTCGTATTTTTGCATTCTTAGAAAGGGTCCTACCCTATCGTGATGGGTATTTTTCGCATTTTGGCCAACTAGCACCTTCAATATCCATCATCTCAAGCGCAACCTATTTCCCAAAGCGCCAATCGTCAAAAGCATTGCAACATGAAGCCCAACCAACTATATATTCTTCTTCTCACCCTTTTATTGCTCTCCGCCTGCGGTTCCCCCGAACGAAGCCTCAAGCGGGGCGATGCTGCTATGGCTATTGGGGAATACTGCGAAGCCGCAGCACAATACAAGAAAGGGTATTCGCGCATTGCCCCTACCGATCGCAAGCGCAGAGGTGAAGTGGCCTACAAGATGGGAGAGGCTTTCCGTCGCTATGGTAATACTGCACGGGCGCTTGGTGCTTTTCGCAATGCCGCCCGATATGGCATGAATGATACGTTGACGCAGTTTTATATCGGTGAAATGCTGCGAATGCAAGGTGATTATCGAGGAGCGGAGAAGGCATACCAGACCTACCTAGATAGTTTTCCGAACGATGAGCGCGCTCGCCGGATATTGCAATCCCTGAACGAGGCCATTGCAATCAAAGAACGCGGCTCTGCTTATACGGTGAAGATTGAGTCCATGTTCAGCGGTAGCCGCAGCGACTATGCGCCTGCCTATAATGGCGATGAAGCCACCATGCTTTATTTCTCCACGACTCGTCCGGCCGTGACCGGAAGCGACTTAAGCGGCATCACAGGTATGAAACCCGGCGACATCTATATGGTACGCAAGGATGAGAAGGGCAAGTGGAAATCGCCCGAGCCTGTGGAGGGAGGACTGAACACCGAGAATGACGAAGGTGCAACCGCCTTCTCGCCCGATGGCAAGACCATGTACCTTACCGTCTGCCGAACCGACCCACAATATCCGCGTATGGCGGAGATTTGGACTTCGCAACGCGCAGACGCAGGTTGGAACAAGCCTGCTGCTTTGAAGATTACGGCCGATACGCTCTCTAGTTATGCACATCCTGCCCCGTCGCCCGATGGTCGTTGGCTATATTTCACCTCGGATATGCCTGGCGGCTATGGTGGCACGGACTTGTGGCGCGCCAGAATGGACGCACATGGTGTGGGAAGCATCGAGAATCTAGGACCAGAAATCAACACGGAGGGCAATGAGTGTTTCCCTGCTTTCCGCCCCAGCGGTGAACTCTATTTTGCATCAGATGGGCGAACGCCGTCTTTGGGTGGACTTGACCTGTATCGTGCAAAGCAGGATACCATCACCGACCATTGGACGGTGGTTCACCTGCCTGCGCCGATGAATTCCTCAGCCGACGACTTCGGCATCACGTTTGAAGGATGGCACAACCGCGGCTACTTCTCCTCTAACCGCAGTACGGGTGGCCGAGGCTGGGACAAGATTTACTCCTTCTCCTATCCCGAAGTGCTTCAAACCGTCAAGGGATGGGTATATGAACAGGACGGATATGAGTTACCAGAAGCCTTGGTGTATATCGTGGGCAACGATGGTACGAACGAGAAACTATCGGTGAAATCTGACGGTTCGTTCGAAATGGCAGTCACACCTGGCGTAGATTATCTCCTGCTGGCCACCTGCAAGGGTTACCTCAATTTCCGCAACACTCTACATGCCGATTCGTTGGAAGTGGAACACCAGCACGTCCTGCAATTTCCCCTGCCCAGCATCAATATCCCCGTACTGGTGCGCAACGTATTTTACGAATATGATAAGGCTGACCTGACGCCCGAATCAACGGCGGCATTGGACCGTCTAACGACCATGCTGAAGGAAAATCCAAACATCACCATCGAATTAGCAGCCCACTGCGACTACCGCGGCAACGATGACTACAACCTCCGCCTGTCGCAACGACGCGCTGAAAGTGTGGTACGCTATCTCACCGAGCACGGCATTGAAGCAGAGCGCCTCGAGGCAAAGGGATACGGCGAGACAGTTCCGAAGATTGTCAACAAGAAACTCACCGAGACCCACCCCTTCCTCCATGAAGGCGACACCCTCACCATCCCCTATATCATGGCTCTCCCTGAAGACCAGCAGGAAGTTTGCAATGCTCTCAACCGTCGCACAGAGTTCCGCGTGTTGCGTACGACCTATGGTCTGTTCGACGAGCAAGGCAACTTACTCTTGAAACCGCAGCGCAAAGAGGAAGAGTAGCACAGACATCTGTGACAAACCCACTTCTTTCCAAAACTGTCAGGCACATATTCCTGTGTGATATCCGCCAGAAGGGATTCGGCATTGGCCTTTCTTCATTCCGCTTAAGCATATACCCAACGTTCACCGAGCGGTAAACGATCGTCTATCGGGCGGTGAACGATCGTTCATCGGGCGGTAAACGATCGTTCATCGGGCGGTGAACGATGACAATGTGCCGAAGCGAAACGGGAATCAGCCTCAAAGAAACGACAATGCAAGGTAACGGAACGACGAATCGACATTCCTAAATCATCAGAAGTGCCGACCCATCTCACTATTCAGGAATGCAGGGTTTCCCGTCCATTTACCAGACAGCAATCACTCCTTTTATTACCCCATCATCGCCTAATATTCCAAATACTCTCAACAACTATGGCCCCACGCAATGGCCTCGTAGCCATCACTCCCCTTATTCTTCTGATTATTCTCTTTGCCACCTACGGACTCTTGACTGACGTGACAGAGTTGGGAATGGTTTATCTCTTTGGGGCCGTAACGTTGTTTGCGTTCTTCATTATACGCGGTGTGTCGATGACGAATCGTTTGAAGAGTTTTTGGCAAGGTGCCACCCACCGCGACTTACAAATGATGGTGTGGATATTTATTCTAGCAGGCATCTTTTCCAGTACGGCCAAAGGCATGGGAGCAGTAGATGCTACCGTCAATCTAGCCCTCCGCCTGCTACCCTCAGACCTGATTCTCGCTGGTATGTTTCTGGCGGCCTGCTTTATTTCCCTCTCCATGGGAACTTCTGTTGGAACAATCGTGGCCCTTGTACCTGTGGCAACGGGCATTACCGAGCACACCTCCTTATCACTTCCGCTGATTGTAGCCGCAGTAGTAGGTGGTGCTTTGTTTGGCGACAATCTTTCCTTTATTTCTGATACGACAGTAGTTGCCACACGCACGCAAGGTTGTCAGATGCGCGACAAGTTTGGTGTGAACATTCGCATTGTCCTGCCCGCAGCCCTCCTCACCTTCCTCCTATATATATTATTCGGTTATGGGCAGTCGGGTGCGGTAGAGGTGTCACAGGTGGAATGGCTGAAGGTCATCCCCTACTTGGCCGTACTCGTCCTGGCGTTGTTAGGCATCAACGTACTGCTGGTGCTCTGCGTTGGGTGCGCACTCACGTTAGGTGTAGGTATTTGGCTGAACTGCTTGGCAATGACTGAGTGGTTACGCCTGAGTTGGAATGGTATCAATGGCATGATTTGCCTCATCGCTATCTCTGTCATGGCGGGCGGCTTACTAGGTCTGGTTAAGCGCGGTGGCGGCATCTCCTATTTGTTGTACTTACTGACGCGCCGCATCAGCAGCCAGCGGGAAGCCGAAATGACCATTGCAGGCATGGTGTGCCTGACCAATCTCTGCACGGCCAATAATACAATTGCTATCCTGTCGGTAGGCTCACTGGCAAAGAACATCGCCGTTCGCTTTGGCGTTGACCCACGCAAAAGTGCTAGTTTGCTCGATACTTTCTCGTGCTTTATCCAAGGTATCATCCCCTATGGCGCACAGATTTTGATGGCGGCAGGATTGGCAGCCCTCTCACCGTTTGACATCATCCCCTATCTGTTTTATCCCTACCTGATGGGTATTTCAGCATTGCTCGCCATTCGTTTCCGCAATCCGAAGAAATATCGGTAGATGCTGTTTGACAGCCTACCAATAACACGACTCTTTTGCACCGACCTACTGTTTTTTTCAATATGATAGATATACCTTCCCTTCTTCATACTGCGGACATCCGCTTGGGCGAGATGCAACAAGCCATGTGGGAAACCGCACGAAAGAAAGATGGGCCCCACCATATTCTCTTGCTTTCTCCCACAGGTTCAGGCAAGACCTTGGCCTATCTCCTCCCAATGCTTGAACTTATCCGCGAAGATATTCCTGCCGTACAAGCCGTAGTAGTGCTCCCCACGCGCGAACTAGCTCTGCAAGGTGAGGAAATGCTGCGCCGCCTCAAGACGAATGTCAAATCTTGTTGCCTCTATGGTGGTCGCCCCACGATGGAGGAGCATCGCCGACTGAATGAAATTCGTCCGCAGGTTATCTTCGCTACACCAGGTCGTTTGGGAGACCATCTTGACAAGGAGAATTTCAATGCCTTTGGCGTGCGCGTGCTCGTTATTGACGAATACGACAAATGCCTGGAGATGGGATTTCGCGAGGAAGTAATGCACATCGTCCATATGCTCCATCGCGCAGAGCGTATCTGGCTGACCTCGGCCACAGCCACAGAAGAGGCCGACCCGCTACTGGAGGAAATCGGCCGCAAAGGACAACAGTTTCAACGACTAGACTATCTCGACCACGAGGCTTTCGACACAGAAAATCGTGTAGAAGTCATACAAGTTGCCTCCCCAGAGCGCGACAAACTCGTCACACTGGGCCGCCTGCTCAGCCATTTGAAAGGCGCGCCCACCATCGTCTTTGTCAGCCACCGCGAGAGTGCCAACCGCATTGGCGACTACCTGCGCAGCGAAAGGTTTGCCATGCAGGTATATCACGGCGGCATGGAGCAGGACAAGCGCGAGCGTGCCCTGTTGAAGTTTCGCAATGGCAGCGCCAACGTACTTGTGGCCACAGATATTGCCGCCCGCGGACTGGACATTCCCGAAGTACAGGCCATCATCCATTACCACCTGCCCCTAGATGCCGCCACCTATACGCATCGCATAGGCCGCGCCACTCGCTGGGAGAGCAAAGGCAGCACCTATATTATAATAGGTCCACAAGAAACGCTGCCCGACTTCCTTGCTACCGAATCCATTGCGGCGCTCTCTGTTAATGAAGAACCCATCCGCCCCACCCTCGCCCAAATGGCAACGCTCTACATCGGGCGCGGCAAGAAGGAGAAACTCTCCAAGATGGACATCGTTGGTTTTCTCTGCAAGAAAGGTGGGCTCCGCGGTACGGAGTTGGGACGCATTGACGTGGCGGACCACTATGCCATTGCTGCTGTGCGGCGCGACAAAATCAAGTCGGTCGTCCAACGAGTGGCTGGCGAGAAAATAAAAGGAATGAAAACCATTTACCTTATCAGTTGACCCTTACCTCTACACAGATTATGCAAATACAAATCCACGACAACCAACTCCGCGAGGCTGCAGCCAAGGGCATGGACGAGTTTTTCCAAGTGTTTATTGACGCCATGCGCTCCCAAGTGGGCGAAGAACTCAATGCCGACACCATGGCCCAACTCACGCCCGAGCAAATCACCCTTTGGGGTTACTATATCCTGCGCGAAGAAGTAATGGACGGCGGTTTTATCCAGTTAATCCACAATGGTTATGCGCCCTTCTTCTTCCAGAATCCCTTTGCCAAGGCCATGCGCCTTTGGGGACTCAAAGACTTGTGCAAACTGATTTATCGCGCCAAGGACACCTACGATGCGCTAGAAGACCCCACTCCACTCACAGCGGAATGCTCTGATGAAGCATTTATGGCCTTGTTTGAGCAATACCCGATGTTTGATGATTTGGATGATGAATTTGTAGAACGCGAAGAGGAATTTACGGCAGGCATCTGCCAATATATCGACGAGCATATCAGTGCCTTCGCCGAAATCATTGCTGACTAGTGCTATACCTATTATATATATGGCAAAGAAAACCGACAAACCAACCAAGATAAATATCAAGAACAAGAAAGCCGAGCACGATTTCTTGGTGATTGACAAATACACTGCTGGCATCGTGCTCACGGGCACTGAAATCAAGAGCATCCGCCTGGGCAAGGCTGGTCTCGTTGATACGTTCTGCTATATCCACAACCACGAGGTGTGGGTGAAGAATATGTACGTGGCCGAATACGCCTTTGGTTCGTACAACAACCATGCTGCGCGCCGCGACCGCAAACTCCTGCTCAACCGCAAAGAAATCCGCCACTTGGAAGCCGACACCAAAGCCCCTGGTTTCACTCTAGTCCCCCTTCGCCTTTTCATTGACGAGAACAACCGCGCCAAGATAGTAATAGCCCTCTGCCGAGGCAAGAAGGAATACGACAAACGCGCTGCCCTTAAAGACAAGCAAGACCGCCGAGAGATGGACCGCATCATGAAAAAAAGTTTTTAGCAGCCCCCACGTGCGCTACGCTCTGGCAAAGAGCCATCCCCTGCTATTCCATACTCCGTTTCCTTCTATTCCTCCGCTACGTGCTCTTTGCCTTAGGCGCAGAGCAAATCTCTGAAATCCACCATGCAAATCGAAATAAAAAATAGAATCCTTATTCTAGATGGTGCTATGGGCACCATGATTCAACACTACCACCTCAGCGAGGCCGACTATCGCGGAGAGCGATTCCGCGATGTGCCTGGCCAGCAGAAGGGAAACAACGATCTGCTCACCCTCACGGCCCCCCATATCATTGAGGAGATTCACCGCAAATACCTCGAGGCTGGTGCCGACATCATCGAGACCAACACCTTCAACGCCCAGCGCATCTCCATGGCCGACTATCACCTTGAGAAATACTGCCGCGAGATAAACGTCACCGCTGCCCAACTGGCCCGCCGCCTGGCGGATGAATACACGGCGCGCTGTCCCGAGAAACCGCGCTTTGTGGCTGGTAGTATCGGCCCAACGAACAAGACCTGCTCCATGAGTCCCGACGTGGAAGACCCTGCCCTACGCACATTATCCTTTGATGAACTGGTTGAGGCTTACGGCGAACAGGTCGAGGCACTTCTGGACGGTGGCGTGGATGCCTTGCTCGTTGAAACCATCTTTGACACGCTGAATGCCAAGGCGGCCATCTACGCTATTGAGCGCGCCTTTGAGCATCGCCAGCCCGTGCCCCTCATGCTCAGCGTCACCATTGCCGACAAAGGTGGCCGCACCCTTTCGGGCCAGACCCTCGAAGCCTTCCTCGCATCCATCAGCCACGCGCCTGTGTTCTCCGTTGGCCTTAACTGCTCGTTTGGTGCGGCTGATATGCTACCCTTCCTCCGCCAGTTGGCAGCCAAAGCTCCTTATTATATATCGGCCTATCCCAATGCGGGCCTGCCCAACTCACTCGGCGGCTACGACCAAACACCCGAACAAATGGCCAAGCAGGTGCGTGAATACATCCGCGAGGGCTTGGTCAACATCATCGGTGGCTGTTGCGGCACCACCGATGCCTACATCGCACAATACCCTGCGCTGATTGTGCAAGACGGCCTGCCCGTGCCGCCTCGTCGCCCTGCAGCGCCCTACTCTCACCTCACTCTCTCGGGTCTCGAGCCCTTGGCCGTCACGCCCGAGCGCAATTTCCTCAATATCGGTGAGCGCTGCAACGTAGCTGGTTCGCGCCGTTTCCTCCGTCTTATCAAGGAGAAGAACTATGCCGAGGCACTCGAGATTGCTCGCACGCAGGTGGAGGATGGAGCGCAGGTGCTTGACATCAATATTGACGATGGTCTGCTTGACAGCCGTGCCGAGATGGTGCATTTTCTCCGCCTGTTGGCTTCCGAACCCGACATTGCGCGCGTTCCCGTAATGATAGATTCCTCGCGCTGGGATGTCATTGAGGCGGCTTTGGGTTGTGTTCAAGGCAAGAGCATTGTCAATTCTATCTCTCTCAAGGAGGGCGAAGAGGTCTTCCTCCATCGCGCCACCGTCAGCCGCCGCATGGGTGCTGCTGTGGTGGTAATGGCTTTCGATGAGGAAGGACAGGCCACCTGCTTCGACCGCCGCATCGCCATTTGCCAACGCGCCCACCGCCTCCTCACGGAAGTAGTGGGTTTCCCCGAATACGACATTATCTTCGACCCCAACATCCTAGCCATCGCCACAGGTATGCCCGAGCACGATGACTACGCGGCAGACTTCATCCGTACGACGCGCTGGATTCGCCAGCACTATCCGCAGATGCACATCACGGGCGGTGTCAGCAATCTCTCCTTTTCCTTCCGCGGCAACAACTTCATTCGCGAAGCCATGCACGCCGTTTTCCTCTACCATGCCATCGCGACGGGTATGGATATGGGCATCGTCAATCCCACAACGAGCGTCACGTATGCCGACATCCCGGCTCCGCTCCTCGCCATTCTCGAGGATGTCATCCTCCATCGCCGTCCCCATGCCAGCGAGGACCTTTTGGAAGCAGCGGCTGCTTATCTTCAGGAGTCTGCCAATGCACCTTCACCCACAGATGCCAACGAAGACCGCAGCACCATCCCACTGACGGAGCGCCTCAAGCAGGCCCTATGCACGGGTCACGCCGCCCATTTGGCTGACGACCTCTCCGAAGCCCTCCATCAATATCCGCGTGCCGTTGACATCATCGAGGGACCGCTGATGGACGGCATGAATCTGGTGGGCGAGCGTTTTGGTGCGGGCCAGATGTTTCTGCCGCAGGTTGTCAAAACAGCGCGCACGATGAAGGAGGCCGTGGCCATCCTCCAGCCGCACATTGAACAACAAGGGAAAACTTCTGGCCAGCGCGCTGGGCGCATCCTGATGGCAACGGTGAAGGGCGATGTCCATGACATTGGCAAGAATATCGTGGGCGTGGTGCTTGGTTGCAACAACTACGAGGTCATCGACCTAGGCGTCATGTGTCCCACGGAGGACATCATTCGCCAAGCGCAGGAACAGCAGGTGGATGCCGTCGGCCTGAGCGGTCTCATCACGCCTTCGCTCGACGAGATGGCGGCCGTAGCTCGAGCCATGCAGGCTGCTGGTCTCCGCATTCCCCTCCTTGTAGGTGGTGCCACGACTAGCCGTCTCCATACAGCCTTACGCCTTGCACCGCTCTACGATGGTCCTGTGCTTTGGGTGAAGGATGCCTCGCAAATGGTGCCCATCACAGCGGCCTTACTGCATCCGCAAAACCGTCAGGCATTCCTCAACAGCACCTATGCGGAATACAAAAAGCTCTGCCAGCAGTACGCCCAAACGCATCCTGGCGAGCAAATCGTTTCCCTGGAGGAAGCGCGCAAAAATCGCTTGAATCTTTTCTAATCTCCGAGACTCCGTGTACCGCACGGAGTTTCTTGTTTTCACATATTCCATTCGCCGAATAAAAACAACCCTCTCTATGTTTCCCCATCGTTTTCGTTCTCTCTTTCTCCTGTTCCTCATGTGCGCAACGTTCTCTATCACGGCTGGCAATCTGATTACCATTCGCACTGGCCAGTTCCAGCGCGACGGCCGTCCCTATTATTATATAGGTACGAATCTGTGGTACGCGCCCATCTTGGCTTCCGAGGGCCAAGGTGGCAACCTCCCGCGTCTGCGCGCCGAACTTGATCAACTGAAATCTATTGGCGTGGAAAACCTGCGCATCATCGTGGGTGCCGACCGCGGCAGCAATCAAGTGCGCTGGGTGCAGCCCGTCCTACAATCTGAGCCAGTCCAACTCCACGATACGCTCCTGCGTGGCTTGGACCGTTTGCTCTATGAACTCGAGGCGCGCGAGATGACAGCCGTGCTCTATCTGACGAACAGTTGGGATTGGAGCGGCGGTTTTGGTTTCTACCTCCGCGAGGTGGGCCTCGGCGATTCGCCCTCTGCCGAAGACGATGGTTGGAACAACTACGTGCGCTATGCCGCCCAGTTTGCCAACAACCGCTCGGCGCAACAACTCTATTTCCAGTTCATCCAGACCATCCTCACCCGTCGCAACACGGTCACGCAACGTCTCTACAAGGACGAGCCCAGCATCTTTGCCTGGCAACTCTGCAATGAGCCGCGCCCCTTCGGCAACGACGAGGCCACCGTTGAGGGCTTCTATCGTTGGACCACGGAGGCGGCCCATCTCATCAAGACCCTCGACCCCAACCACCTCGTTTCCTTGGGTAGCGAGGGCGTGATTGGCTGTAATGTCAACGAAGAACTCTATCAGCGCGTCCATGCCCATCCCGACATTGACTATCTCACCCTCCATATTTGGCCCATCAACTGGCGCTGGTCCTCTGCCGACCGCCTCTACCAGTCTTTGCCCAATGTCTATTTGCGCTCGGAGGAATACATCCAACAACACGAACGTCTAGCTCGCCGCCTTGGTAAGCCTATGGTTATTGAGGAGTTCGGCTATGCGCGCGACCACAACTTCCGCGGTCCAGGCGGTGCCACAGTGGCTCGCGACAGCTTCTATGCTTTCATCTTTACGAAGGTATGCGAGGCAGCAGCCGATGGCCGCCATCCGCTAATGGGTTGCAACTTTTGGGGTTGGGGAGGCCAAGGCCGTCCAGCCTCTACGACCACCCGTCCCGGCGATCAAGTCTGGCAAATGGGCGACGACTATCTCTGCGACCCACCGCACGAGCCCCAAGGCTGGTATTCCGTTTATAATGCCGACACCACCACCCTAAATACCATCCAACAAGCCACAAAGGCCCTTTCAACAAAATAAGCCCGCCCCCCAAGTGCTCTGAGCCTAAGGCGCAGAGCAAGCAGCCAGCAAAAAAGCTCAGCACCCACAGACGAGGGCACTGAAAAAGTC
>CAMBWV010000006.1 GCA_945871755.1 uncultured Bacteroidales bacterium | reverse complement strand
TTATCTCTGAGGTAAAAATCCCATTTTTCTGGCCAAAAAAAGAGGAGAAAACCCGTTTGTTTAGGGCTCTCTCCTCTTCGCTAGTACAAAGATAATACATTTCCCGCCGAAATCCAAATCGCTTTAACACTTCGCAACATTCCCAAAAAGCGAATTTGCAGCGATTTGCAGCAGACGGGGGTTGGCGTGTGTTATATTACGAGGCGCACTTGGAGGAATTGACTGCCTCGGTGCACCAGAAGCGTTAGAGATGGTTGAATACCCACGGATTTCATGACAGAGCCCAAAATATTTATTACCTTTGCAGGCACGAAACTATACCTTATATAATATGCGTAGAATTTTATCCGTCCTTTTCATCCTGCTGTGCCTCTGCCAGCAAGCCCTTGCCATTCCTGCCGACCCCAGGCCGCGCGTGCTGACGCAGCCCGACGGCACGTCCATTACCGTGCGCCTCATTGGCGATGAGTACCACCACTATTTCCTCTCGCAAGACAGCATTCCGTTGGTGCGCGTGAACGACTTTTTCTATTATGCCCAGGCCACGAACGGCGAATGGGGCTCTTCGGGACTGCGTGCCCACGATGCCGCACTGCGCAGTGCGGACGAACTGGCCCTTATCCAGCAGATGGACCGTCCGCAAATGCTTCGCCAGCAGGCCAACCTCTGGCAGACGAAGCGCGCAAAGATGGGTGCGCCGCGCCGAATGCCGCAGCCTACAGCTAACGGCCCGAAGCGCGGCCCTGTGCCCACCACGGGACAGCAGCGCGCACTGGCCATCCTCGTCTCCTTCCCCCAGACGTCCACCCACGAGGCCACGGACTTCTCCTACGACGACCCGCGCCAACTCTTCGACGATATGCTCAACAAGCAGGGGTTCGACTTTGATGGTGCCACGGGCAGTGTGCGCGACTATTTCCTCGCGGCCAGCAACGGGCAGTACGACCTGACGTTTGATGTGTTTGGCCCTGTGGTGCTCAGCCGCGACATCAGTTTCTACGGGCAGAACTTCCCTGGCGGCGACCTCAACGCCTGGAACATGGTGGTGGAAGCCTGCGAAGCCCTGGACGGACAGATTGACTTCAGCCAGTACGACCGCAACCTGGATGGTGTGGTGGACAATATCTACGTGTTCTATGCTGGCATGGGCGAGGCCACGGGCGGCCGCGAATACACCATCTGGCAGCACGCGGGCGAGGTGGAGACGCTCAGCGACGGACAGACGTTCACCTTTGACGGCGTGCGCATCAACCGCTATGCCTGTTCCAACGAACTCCGTCCGATTCTCAATACCGAAACGGGCAAGAACGAGAACCACTTTGAGGGCATCGGCACGATTTGCCACGAATATACCCACGTGCTCGACTTTCCCGACCTCTACGACGTGACAGGCGGCGGCTACTTCACGCCTGGCAGTTGGTCGCTCATGGACGTGGGTTGCCACCTCAACAATGCCCGCACGCCGTGCAACTTCACGGCCTACGAGCGTATGTGTATGGGCTGGCTCCAGCCCGAAGTGCTGGATGCCACACCGCGCGACATTGTCCTCGAAACCGTTGACAACAACGTGGGCCTGCGCATCAACTCCGCCAAACCCGACGAGGAGTATTTCATCCTTGAAAACCGACAGCAGCAGGGTTGGGACCAGTATCTCCCCGGCCACGGCCTGCTCGTCTGGCATATCACCTTCGACAACGACCTGTGGGTTTCCAACAAGGTGAACAGCAACCCCTACTTCCAAGGTATTGACCTCGTCGAAGCCGACGGCATCCGCAGCGAAGATTCCCGTGCGGGCGATGCCTTCCCGGGCACAGCGGGCATCACCTCGCTGACGGCCGAGACCAATCCCGGCCTGCGCGACCAAGAGGGCAACGCCATCCAGATTCCCCTGACCAACATCCGCGAAAAGAACGGTGTCATCCAGTTTGCCGTCTGCGGTGGCCGTCCGCAGTTGCCCCTGCCCGCCGACATCACCATTGAGAACCTGACGCCGATGGGCTTCACCGCCACATGGACGCCCTCCGCAGGGGCTACGTACTACGAGGCCGACGTCTTCGTACAGACGGAACAGGGACGCGAATACGTGGAAGGCTATCGCACACGCCGCGTGGACCAACCGCGACTGGAGGTGGAGGGCCTGCAAGCCGAGAGAACCTATCAGTTGGTGCTGCGTGCGCGCAATGCTTCCCAGATGAGCGAACAGACCGAACCCGTCAGCATCACCACGCCCGCTCTCTCCTTCGCTTACACCCGTCCCACGGCCCTCGCGGCCTCGGAGGTGACGGCCAGCGGCTTCACGGCCAACTGGTCGCCCCTTGAAGAGGCTGAGCGATATGCCCTCGATGTGCTCCAGCGCGGCATGACGGAGGCTTACTATCAAACGGTAGATTTCACCGATGGCATCAAGGCGATGCCCGAGGGCTGGACCACGAATGCCAAGATGGTGCTCAGTGTGGCAGGCTCCTACGGCAACGCCGCGCCCTCGCTCTCCCTGGCAGCCGACAACGCCTATATCGAATCGCCCATCTTCGCCGACGGTCTGCGCAGCATCTCTCTGTGGCAGCGCGAGCGCAACGCTCCCTGCGGCAAGAACTACGTGACCCTCGAAGTCATGCTTCCGCAGGTCAACCAATGGATGGCGCTCGACACCCTCCTGCTCACCGACACCAATCCCCAAGCAGGCACCACCATCCTCTGGCTCGCTGAAACGGAACAAGCCGCCAGCGCCACCGATGCCGCTGTGCGCCCCGTGCGCATCCCCAAGGGCAGCCGCGCCCTGCGTCTGACGTACCACCGCGAAGGCTCGGGCGGTCTAGCCATCGACGACATTGTCATCGGCCACGGCGGTGCGGAAACGTACACACCGCTCGAGGGCTTCGCCCGCATGGATGCAGGCACGGGCACGTCCTTCACGGTGACGGGCCTCACGCTCACGCCCACCGAGACGCTCTACTACCGCGTCTATGGCCACGATGGCGCAACCTATTCCCTACCCTCACTCCCCCAGCCCATCGTCTATGACCCCACGGGCATAGCCGCGCCAACCACCAAGCCCAAAGGCCCCACCCGTTGGTACGACCTCAGTGGCCGCCCCATCACAGGCAACCGCCCAGAACGCCCCGGCATCTACATCAACAACCGCGGCGAAAAACGCATCCTGAAGTAACATTCACACAGCCCCATAGGCAACTAGTCAGAAAAGGAGGTGCAGCATCCCACTGCACCTCCTTTTTCTTATCTCTCTGGAAGCAATAGCACGTATGAAAGCGTTGGCCAATTCCCTACGTTCCCTGAGTGGCGGGAATCTCGGGCCTTCACAATTCTGTTGCGAATTTGCAACACTCCCGTCACGGTTTTGCAACATCCTTGTCACATCTTCACCCTACTTTTGCACCGAAATTAGAGGCACGATAGTCTGGCCTCCTACAGTTTGCAAATGAGAAAAGTACAACTGAAAAGTATCCTCCTTGGAGGGATGGTGATGCTGGCGACTGGCTCTGCTTGGGGACAGTCGGCGATGAAGGTAATCAGAGGCGTGGTGACGGATGCTGCCTCGGGCGAAGCACTCGTCGGCGCCATCGTCAGGGTGAAAAACCAAACGAAGCAAGCCACCACGACGGGGCTCGATGGCTCGTTCGCACTGAAAACGGAGGACGCGCAGCCCGTGGTTTGCTGTACGTACCTCGGATATACGCCCGTGGAGATGGCGTCTGCCGATACGGTGCTCGTGATTCGGATGGAGGAGGCCAACCAAAGCCTTTCGGAAGTGGTCATCAAGTCGAATTTCAATGGTAGCACGGACGCCAAGGCCATGGAGATTGAACGCTTTTCGGCCAACGTGGTCAACGTATTGAGTTCGCGCGCCATGGAATTGGCTCCCGACGTGACCGTGGGAAATATCATTCAGAAGGTATCGGGCGTGACCGTGGAGCGAAACTCTTCGGGCGAAGGACAATACGCCATTCTCCGCGGCATGGACAAGCGTTACAATTATACGCTCGTCAACGGCATTAAGATTCCCAGCCCCGACAACAAGAACCGCTTCGTTCCGCTCGATCTCTTCCCCTCCGAGATTCTCTCGCGCATTGAGGTGAACAAGTCGCTGACGGCCGAACTGGAGGGCGACGGCATCGGCGGTGCGGTGAATCTGGTGATGAAGGACGCGCCAGCGCGCCGACTGCTGACGGCCAACCTCTCAACGGGCTACAACGCGCTCTACCTCAACCGCGATTTCCTCTCCTTCGACCATGGAAGCATTGCCTCCAAGTCGCCCGACGAGCGACTGGGCAATATCGGACAAAACCGCGTATCGGCCACAGATTTCACCATGCAAAACCTGCGTATCACATCCAAGCGACCCCTGCCCGACCTCTTGGCATCGCTCTCCTATGGCGACCGCGTGCTGGACGACCGACTGGGCTTCCTCCTCTCGGCCAGTTACCAGAATATGCACCGCGGCAAGAACATGGATTACTACGACTATACGAAATCTTCGGGCGACATACAATATCGTACCTATTCGGACTGGAAACAGCGCTTGGCCGTCCATGCAAAGTTCGACTATGTGTTCTCGCCTATGCACAAGTTGGAATGGTACAACGGATTCCTGATGATGGGAGATGACCAAGTGCGCACCACGGAATCGGAACAGGAGGCCGCCGTCCGCCTGAAACACAACCAGCAACACATCTTCAACAGCACCTTGCAGGGCGAGCACGCCTTCCTGGACCGCGCGCTGACGGTGAACTGGCGAGGCGTGATCTCGGCTGCCTATAACAAAACGCCCGACAACACCGAGATTTTCCTGCAAGGCAACCACCTCCAAACAAACAAGGCAGCCACACGCCGCTGGGAGCACAATGACGACAAGGACAAGGCGGCCTACGTGGACCTGACATACAACCTAAGCAGCGACCTGACGCTGAAGGCGGGCGGAATGTACCGCGACAAACACCGCACCTCGTTCTTCAACGAATATACATTCGACAGCGCAACAGGCACAAGCCAGTACCAAGTGCTTGGCACGGACTGGCAGAACTTCGATGAACTGCTGATGACTCCGCGCGAGTATGGCAACGTGGGCGACCCCCTCAACTACAATGCCACAGAGCGCATCGGCGCAGCCTATCTCACGGCCAAATATCAATGGAATGCCCTGGAGGTGGTGGCTGGCCTGCGCGCCGAGCACACAAATCAAGGCTACACCCTCCGCTATCCCCGAAGCACAGACGGCAAAGGGCAACAGAAATACTGGGATTTCCTTCCCGATGCCCACCTGAAATACCACGTGGCCAGAAACATGGACCTGCACCTCAGTTATGCCCGCGCCATCAACCGCCCGAGTTTCTTCGAAATCGTGCCATACAGCATCATCAACGAGGACTATAAGGAGAAGGGCAACCCCACGCTCCAACACACCGTGGCCGACAACCTGGACCTGCGCTGGGAATACTTCCCGCGACAAGCAGAGCAAATCATGGTGGGCTTCTTCTACAAACGCCTGCGCAACCCCATAGAATACGGCCTCATCAACGAAGGCCAGGACACGTACTATACACCCCTGAACCTTGGTACGGCCAACAATACGGGCGTGGAGGTTGACGTGACGAAATTCTTCCGCTGCTTTGGCATCAAACTCAACTACACCTACACCCACTCGCGCATCCAAACGGAGAAACGCGTGATGGAAAACAACGTCATCACCACAGCCACGCAGTCGCGCCCCTTGGCTGGACAAGCAGCCCACGTGGCCAACCTCTCGCTTATCTACAAAAGCACCCGCCACGGCGTGAACGCACAACTGACGGGCAGCTACATTAGCAAACGACTGACAGACGTATCGAATTGGTACGAGAACGATATCTGGGAAAACGAATACTACCGCATGGAGTTCTCGGCCGAAAAGGCCTGGAGCACAGGCGTGGAAATTTATCTCAAAGCCACAAACCTGCTCAACCTTCCCCTCGTGCGCTATGTGCAGAACGGCCCGCACACAGCGAGCGTCACGGATTTCCCGCGCTATCGCGGCAACATCTACGAGCGCGAGGAACGCTACGGACAGACGCTCCTCATCGGCGTTCGCTATAAACTGAAATAATCCTTACCAATCACAAGTTTCAACGAAAGCTTGCGGCTACTGGGTTCCAACGGAGGCCTGCGGCTAGCTAGTTTCAGCGTTTCATCGCAGCCCTCGACTGCCAGCACAATATTCATTTGAAAAATATTCAACCCTATCAAATCAATATGAAACTAAGAAAATTCTATGCAGCCCTTACGGCTGTGCTGCTGGGCGGCTTTTGTCTCACCGCCTGTAGCGATGACGACGAAGTAAGTGTCAAACAGGAAACCACGGAAACGGAACTGATCGTTTCGGGTGTGTGGAAGAGCGGCGAAGTGGTCCATCTGGACCGCCACCTCGTGATTCCCGAAGGCCAATCGCTGACGATTGAGCCCGGCGTGACGGTGATTGTTTCCGAGAAGGGCGTGGGCGTGAACCATGTACCCGTGGAAATCGCCGTCAAAGGCAACCTCTACGTTCTCGGTACGGCAGAAAAGCCTGTCACCTTCACCGTTGATCCCGCCCTGCGCACCTCCGAAAACACCTTCAAGGGACTCTGGGGCGGCATCGTGGCCTACGAATCCTGCCAGGAGATGGCTCTGGACCACGTGATTATTGAATACACGGGCGCACAAGTCATCGAAGGTTCGCCAGCCGCCATTGCCGGCATCTATACGGCAGGCGACGACATATATCCGCAGGTGACCACGAACAATATCAACGGAAGCTATGCCCTGACGAACTCCATCATTCGCAACGGTGCCTCGGACGGCATCTACATGATGGGCGGCAACGGCATTATCACAAACAACACGTTTATCGCTAACGGCTATACGGGCGGCGAGGCCGTCAACCTGAAAGCTGGCGTGAAGGCTGACGTAGCGGGCAACGTCATGTTCTCGCCCAATACGAACGGTCTGAAACTCTCCTCCTCGGGACAGAGCGAAACGCGCGGCCAACTGAAGGCCACGGCCTACAACAACACCATCCTCAATGCTGGCTGGCGACGCGATGGCGAAAAGGGCGGCTGCATCTATGTGGAGAAAAACGCTCTAGTCACCGTGGTGAACAACCTGATGGTCAACTGCAAGTTCCGCGCCATGACACCCAAGTACACCGACCCCAACAAATCGGACGCTGGATATGACGACAGGTCCGTGATTGACTATAATTTCTACGCCTCGGGCTCACAGACCACACCTATCGTGGGCGATGCCACCGTCGGCAATCCTGCCGAAGGCTATGCAATGAGCAACAAAAACTACAGCCCCAATGTGGACACGCACAGCCTCATCTCCAGCCCCGACAAACTGCTTGACCCTGCTTTCGTGGCCTTCCCCATCAACAGCGTGGGCCTGACAGCCTTTGCCCTTGACGGCAACTGGGACCTCCATCTCGCAGCTGGCTCTCCCGCTCTCCAAGGTGCTAATGGCAGCGTGACACCCTACTTTGCCAACGGACTGACTATCGGCTCGCGCACCTACACCTCGCCCGCTGTTCAACCTTATTTCGGAGCACTCGGAACAAAATGAAAAGGACTCTTCTCACGATACTGCTGGCCCTGACTGGGGCGGCAGTATCTTTCTCGCAGATTCGCCTCTTCGTGGCCAACGACCTGGGACGCAATGGCTACTACGAACAGAAACCCATCGCCGAACTGATGGGCCGGATGGCCGAACAGGACGACGTGGAAGCGGTGCTCGCGCTCGGTGATACGCACCACTACATGGGCGTGGAGAGTGTGACGGACCCGCTCTGGATAACAAACTTTGAACTAATATATAGTCATCCCGAACTGCAGGTGCCCTGGTACCCCATCCTTGGCAACCACGAATACCGCGGCAACACACAGGCCGTCGTTGACTATTCACAGGTGAGCCGCCGCTGGCAAATGCCTGCCCGCTACTATTCCAAGGTGTTCGAGGACGATGGCGTGAGCCTGCGCGTAGTATTCGTGGACACTACGCCCCTGATTGACAAATACCACAAGGACACTGCGGACTACCCCGATGTGGCCCAGCAGAATATGGATGCCCAACTGGACTGGCTGGACAAAGAGTTGGCGCAAGCCAAAGAGAACTGGGTCGTCGTAGTGGGCCACCATCCCATCTATGCCGATACGCCCAAGAGCAGCAGCGAGCGCACGGATTTGCAGCAACGCCTTGACCCGATTCTGCGCCGCCATCAGGTGAATATGTACATCTGCGGCCACATTCACAATTTCCAGCACGTGCGCATAGCAGGCACTCGTATGGACTACGTGGTCAATTCTTCGGGCTCGCTGTCGCGTCAAGAGGTGAAGCCCATTAAGGGCACCGTCTTCGTCAGCGGCGAACCTGGGTTCTCTATTCTCAGTGGCACGAAGGAGTCTCTGAGGCTGGAGATGATAAACCAGCAGGGCAAGGTGATTCACACCGTTGAGCAGAAAGCTGTGGCCAGCAGCGCAAGCCGCCGATAGGCAAACACCCCACTAGAATAAGAAGTAAATGAGAGGCTGTGTCAAAAGTAACTGACACAGCCTCTCTTTTTTGTAGGTGGAAGGATGGTGGCGGCACGCGCGGACCTATTCGTTCGTCATCGAATACGGCTGGTCGGATGGCTGGAGGCCGCGCTTGCGGTTGGGCTTCTCGCTCATTTCAAAGTCTAAGGTACAGCCGCGGAGGAGCATATCGTGCGTGATATAGAGTCGCTCGTAGGGCTGGCCGTTGACCAGCAGTCGCTTCACATAGCGGCGACGGTCGCTCACACCCTTGGCTCTCACCTCTACGGCACGGCCGTTGGGCAGGGTCAACCGCAGGTAGGGCAGATAGGGTGCGCCCAGCACGTATTGGTCCGAGCCAGGACAGACGGGATAGAAGCCGAGGGCCGAGAAAATGTACCAGGCGGACATCTGGCCGCAATCGTCGTTGCCGCCCAGCCCGCGGATGTCGGCACGATACATGCGGTTCATGATGGTGCGCACCCACTGCTGCGTCTTCCAGGGCTGGGAGGTCCAGGCGTAGAGGTAGGGGATGTGGTGGCTGGGCTCGTTGCCGTGCACGTAGCCGCCTACGAGGCAGTCGGCCGTAATGTCTTCGTTCTCCTTGTAGTAGCGTTCGGGCAGGTGCATCTCGAAGAGGCTATCCAGTCGCTGGCGGAATATGGGTTCGCCGCCCATTGCCTGCATCATTCCGCGCACATCGTGGGGCACGTGGAAGGAGAAATTCCAGGCGTTGCCCTCAATGAATCCCTCGCCATACGTCTGGTAGGGGTCCATGTCGGCCTTGAAGCATCCGTCGGCATAGCGCGGGCAGGCAAAACCGCTTGCGGGATTATAGACATTGCGATACGACTGCGCCCGCTGGGCAAAGGCTCGCGCGGTGGCCGTATCGCCAGCGGCCTGTGCCGTGGCGTAGATGGTCCAGTCGTCGTAGGCGTATTCCAGGGTGTTGGAGGCCGCCGTCTGGTCGCGGTCGAAGGGTACGTAGCCCATTGCCAGATAGTCCTTCATGCCCGACATTCGCTCGCTACTGGCCGTGCTGACCATCGCACGGAGCACGGCGTCGCGCGGCAGGTCGGCCCCCTTGGCCAAGGCATCGGCCAGCACGCTCACAGCGTGGTAGCCCGTCATGCACCAGCCCTCATTGCCCATCAGACTCCAAATGGGCAGGAGATGGTGCACACTCTGCTGCTGGTGCGCCAGCATGGAGCGCGCCATGTGGGCATTGCGCTCGGGCTGGAGGAGGGCGAGCAGGGGATGCTGGGCGCGATAAGTATCCCAAAGGGAGAAGATGGTGTAATGGTCGAAGCCCTGAGCCGTGTGGATATTGCCGTCGAGGCCGCGATATTGTCGGTCCACGTCCATGTAGATGCTGGGATTGATCATCGTGTGATAGAGCGAGGTGTAGAGCATGCGGCACTGGTCGGCCGTACCTTCGCAACGAAGGGCAGAGAGGGCCTCGTCCCAAACGTTGCGTGCCTCATCGCAGAGTTGTTCAAACGTCTTGCCGTCCGTTTCGGCCCGCAGATTGCGCAAGGCTCCCTCCGTGCTGACGGCCGAAAGGGCCACACGAAGGGTCAGAGCATGGGAGGCATCGTCTGCAAAGTTGAAGTAGGCCACGGGGTGGCGACCTGCCATCTCGGGAAAGTTGCGATGGAGGTCAAACTTGCGCCAGAATCCGCGGTAGTTGGCTTCCTTGCGGTCGCGGTAGCCGTAACTCTGGATGGGTTTGCTCAGGGCAATGGCGAAATAGGTGTAGTGGCAGCGCGCCCATCCGCTGGTGATGCGATAGCCCGTGAGGAGGGTGTCGTTCTCCACGCGAATGCTGGCCCAGAGCACCTTGCCATCGTAGTTGTAAATGCCATGTCCGAGGTCGAGGATGACGCGCTCTTCTTCGCCAGCGGGGTAAGTATAGCGGTGAATGCCCACCCGCGGAGTGGCAGTCAGTTGCACGCGCACCTGCTCGTCGTCTAGCCGCACCTCGTAGTAGCCTGCTCGGGCCTGCTCTGTGTCGTGCGAGAAGCGCGACCGATAGCCTTCGTCGGGAGAAGCGGCCCGACCGGGCTGGAGGCGCAGCCTACCCGTTTGGGGCTGGAGGAGAATGTCGCCCAAATCGGAATGGCCCGTGCCGCTCAGGTGCGTATGGCTGAACCCGACGATAGTGGCGTCTTCATAGCGATAGCCTGCGCAATAGTCGTACGCCCGCGGCTGATACCGCCCATCCACATTGTGCGGTATCGTATCGGTATCGGGACTCAGGGCCACCATGCCAAACGGCGCGCAGGCACCAGGGAACGTATGTCCCATGCCAGCCGTTCCAATCAGCGGATTCACCCAATCAGAAGGGTGCGCACCCGTTTGCGTCTGCCCCAGGGCGGCCAGGGGAAGAAGCATTGTTGCTAGGGAGAGAACTATTAGGTTTATTCTTCTCATCGTGTTTGCTTTTTAAGGGGAAGTATTGGAACGCAAGCCTAATGCCGCAATGGGGCGTAAGCAAGTGCTTGTTCATACAGAGGCTGAAAGTTTTGGCTTTATCTTTCCTGACACCTCTTCTTACTAATTTTGGTCGTCGAGTCGATGTGAATCAAATATTTTGAGGAGTGTATCGTCTTTCTCCTAATTGCCTACCAGCCAATAACCATTCTTATCGCTGCCTATCCTTTTCAATATGCCTAAACGCTTCAGGTATGCAATCTCACGTTTGGCTGTTGCATCGGACAAGCCCGTCCTTAAACATAAACGTTCCCTACTCAAAGTCTTATCTTCAAGAAACATTTGCAGAATCTTTCTTTGTCTATCTGTTAGTTTTACTGGGTCATTTACTGGGTCATTTACTGGGTCATTCTCTAAATAGGATGATGTAGGGGCACAAATATTGTCTATATTTCAGCTTATTGTCACCCCGAAATTCAAAGAAAAGCCCACGTCTCTGATTGTATAAGATAGGTGAGTATTTCCAGATCACTCCTTCTATATAACAACCTGTTTTCAACCCAACGGAAACGGGGAAAGGC
>CAMBWV010000005.1 GCA_945871755.1 uncultured Bacteroidales bacterium | reverse complement strand
AGCCCACGCGGCCAAGATTCGTATAATTCGTGGTGGAAAAAAGAAAACACACTCTTCAGCATTCGTAAAATTCGAAATATTCGTGTTTAAAAAACACCGCGATGCCTGCGCGCCCTGTTATTTAGATTTCTATTGGGGCTCTCCATGGCCGCCACTAACTCCTAACTCCTAACTCCTAACTATCTAATCCTATGCCAGACAATACCCATAACACTCCGCAACTGACGCCGCAGGAAATACGCGACGAAGAACTCATAAATGCCGCCTTTCAAAAACTCATAGATACCTATCTGGCAAGTAACCATCGCCGCAAGGTCGATATTATCACCAAGGCTTTCCACTTTGCCAAGCAGGCACACAAAGGCGTGCGCCGACGCTCGGGCGAACCCTATATTTTGCACCCCATCGCCGTTGCACAGATTGCTTGCGAGGAAATCGGATTGGGTAGCACCAGTATTTGTGCGGCCCTCCTCCACGACGTCGAGGAAGATACCGACTATACGAACGACGACCTGTGCAACCTTTTCGGCCCCAAGGTGGCCAACATCGTGGAAGGCGTAACGAAGATTTCGGGAGGTATCTTCGGCGACAAGGCTTCGCTCCAGGCCGAAACCTTCAAGAAGTTGCTGCTCACGATGAGCGACGATGTGCGCGTCATCCTCATTAAAATCTCCGACCGTCTCCACAATATGCGCACGCTCCAGAGTATGCTGCCCAGCAAGCAGTACAAGATTGCCGGCGAAACGCTCTACATCTTCGCGCCCCTGGCCGACCGACTCGGATTGAACAAAATCAAGACCGAACTGGAGAACCTCAGTTTCAAGTATGAGCATCCCGAGGAGTACGCCGAGATAGAGAAACAACTGGCGCAGACACAGCCCGAGCGCGATACCATCTTCGACAAGTTCACCCCGCCCATCCGCGAAGCCCTTGACAATATTGGCATGAAATATACCATCAAGGCGCGCATCAAAAGCCCCTATTCCATCTGGCGGAAAATGCAGAACAAGCACGTTAGCTTTGCAGAGGTCTTCGACATCCTAGCCATCCGCATCGTCTTTACGCCCAAGGATCGCGCCGAAGAGGTCAACGAGTGCTACCGCATCTATTCCGCGCTCACCCAGATATACACCCCGCATCCCCAGCGCTTCCGCGACTGGCTCTCCAACCCCAAGGCCAACGGCTATCAGGCTCTCCACAATACTTTCATGAGCAAGCAGGGCAAATGGATTGAGGTGCAGATTCGCTCCGATCGTATGGACGACATCGCCGAACAGGGATTCGCTGCCCACTGGAAGTACAAGGAGGCGGGCTCTTCCTACGATGAGAACGAACTGGACCGCTGGCTCAACTCCATCAAGGAAATCCTGGACGACCCCCAGCCCGATACGCTCGACCTCCTCGACACCATCAAACTCAACCTCTTCACCAGCGAAATCATGGTCTTCACGCCCAAGGGAGAACTCAAGACGATGCCCGCGGGCTCAACGGCTCTCGACTTCGCCTTCTCCATCCACTCGTTCCTAGGTAGCCACTGTTTCGGTGCGAAGGTCAACCACAAACTCGTACCTCTGTCCTACAAACTCCGCAGCGGCGACCAGATTGAAATCATCACCTCGCGCACACAGCACGTGCAGCCCGAGTGGCTCTCCTTTGCGACAACGGCCAAGGCGAAGGGTAAGATTCAGGCCATCCTCCGCCGCGAAAACCGCGAGAAGCAGCAGAAGGGGCAGCAGGCTCTCAAGCAGTTCTTTGCCGACCGCGAGCTGGAATACTCCATTCCCAATATCGACAAACTCGTGGCCTTCCACGAACTCACCAAGCGCGAGGAACTCTATCAGGCTATCGGCAGCGGCTCGCTGACGCCCTCCGACGAGGACGTGGATTTCCTCCGCGGCAAAAAGCGCGGCAGCGGCTGGCGCAAGTTTATCCCCTTCATTGGCCGCAAGGAGACCAAGGTCAGCCACCAAGTGGACAAGGATTTCGCCAAGAACCTCAACCGCAAGCAAATCCTCACGCTCGACGAGGCCGTCCTCGACAAATGTATCATTGCGCCCTGTTGCCATCCCATCCCTGGCGACGACGTGATGGGCTATATCAACGCTCAGGGCATCCTCGAGATACACGCACGCAGTTGCGAGCACGCCACCAAACTCAAGACGCGCTACGGCAACAACATCATCGCCACGCGCTGGGACACGCATAAGGAGAAACTCTTCGACGCGCTCATTGGTATCAAGGGCGTGGATGCACAGGGCGTCCTCTATGCCATTGCCGATGTCCTGAGAGGTATGTCGCAGTTCACCGTCAAGCGCATCACGCTCGAAACGAACGACGGTATCTTCGAGGGTAAGATTCAGGTGACCGTGCACGACACGGAGGACGTCAAACTCATCTGTGACGCGCTCAAGAAAATCGAGAACGTGCTCAAGGCTGTCCGCCTCTTCGACGCAGAATAGACAGCCGATGTGTACACCATATTATATATAGGTAGGCCAAAAGGCGCAGCCGTTGCTGAGGGGCCTACCTATTTTGTATCGCTTTATTATCCTTCTATACCCACTATCCCCGTGACCTACACCGACCTCTTCATCGATTTCGACGATACCCTCTACGATACGCATGGCAATGCCGACATCGCCTTGCACGAGCTGTTTGACGAGCAAGGCTTCGAGCGATATTTTCCCCGCCCGCAGGAGTTCTTTGATACCTATTGGCGCGAGAACCTGCTGCTCTGGGCGCAATATTCGCGCGGAGAAATCACCCGCGATTACCTCATCGTGGAGCGCTTCCGCCGTCCGCTCAGTCTGGGGGAGGGTCTGAATCCTACGCGCGAGTTCTGCCTGTCCACAAGCGACCGTTTCCTCGACCTCTGCGCCTCCAAGCCTGGCCTCATTCCAGGTGCCCGCAGTCTGATGACGTATCTGCGCGAGCGCGGTTACCGCCTCCACATGTGCAGCAACGGTTTCCACGAGGTGCAATACCGCAAACTGCGCTCCTGCGGCCTCCACGAGAGTTTCGACACCATCATCCTGAGCGAGGATGCAGGCTACAACAAGCCCGATGTCCGCTTCTTCGAGTTTGCCCTCCGCGAGACGGGAGCCCCGCTCGCCAGCACGCTAATGATAGGCGACAACCCCGACACCGACATCGCCGGCGCGCGTGCGGCTGGGCTACCTACCATCTACTTCAACCGCACGGGGCGCCCCGCCTCCGTACCTTGCGACTACGAGGTGACGAGCCTCGAGGCCATTCACGGCCTGCTCTGATTTTCTCTTTGGATTCCACAAAAAAGTACCGCACGCTGTCAGATGCTTGACAGCGTGCGGTATTTTTATCAGATTTCCCAGTTCTGTAATGAAATCTTTTTTGGGCGATTTTTATTTGAGGATAGGAGAGGATGGGAGAGGATGGGAGAGGATGGGACTCCTAATTCCTAACTCTTATCTTACGCATTTCCTATTTTGATTGGGGCCGTTGCGTGATATAGGCAGGCAACGGCGGCGCGGGATGTAGGCGGCTGATGATGATTTCGCCCAGTTTGTAGAGATAGCGTAGGCTCAGGATGGCGTAGCTCGAGCACACGTGGTTGCGGCGGAGCGCTTGGCGGTGGTCGCGCATGATGCGCAGGCGGCTGCGTAGGGTGGCGTTCGAGGCGCCGCCGTCGCGCATGGTCACGCAGTCCTTGTGGATATACGTCGTGGAGATATTGCCCACGAAGATGAGGCGCAGCAGCAGTTCGAAGTCGGCCGCCACCTTATAGCGCGTATCAAACAGGCCGTAGCGCTCATAGACCTCCCGGCGGCAATAGAACGACGGGTGGGCCGGCATGAAACCTAGACGCATGGTCCAGCGCGCGAAACCTCGCGAACTGTAGTAGCGCAAGCAGCGGTTGAGATTGTCGGCGGCCACATAGTGAATGTCGCCATAGACGGCCTCGGCACCCGTCTCCCCTAGGGCTTGGACAATCCGTTCGAGCACGGTATTGTCCGTATAGAAATCGTCCGAATTGAGAATGCCCACCACATCGCCCGTGGCCATCTTCAGCCCCTTGTTCATGGCAAAGTAGAGGCCATTATCGCGCTCACTGATCCAGCGCATACGTCCCTCAAAGCGCGGCTCGTAGGCGCGGATGATGTCCAGCGTATCGTCCTTCGAATCACCGTCAACGACGATGTATTCGATGTCCTGATACGTCTGGGCCAGCACGCTCTCAAAGGTGTCGGCGAGCGTGGCGGAGCTATTGAAGGTGGATGTAATAATGCTGATTTTCATGTAATAGGTCGGAAGGTTTGGGGCGGGCTCGGGCAAAGGGCTGTGCCCACAATGGTCCCCCTGATGCGTAGATACGAGAGCCAACGAAGGTTGTACTGGTATCTACCTTTATTAAATTAACGACTGGAAGGCTCGTTTATTGTGTGTCGCCCGCTTTTTGCTGGCTGCGCGGGTGCGCCTTGTTGTACTCCTTTCGCAGTTCGGCAAAGGTTGTGTGCGTATAGATTTCGGTGGTTTGCAGGCTTTCGTGCCCGAGTAGCTCCTTGACCGCCTCGAGGTCGGCCCCGTTGTTGAGCATGACGGTGGCGAAGGTGTGGCGAAGCACGTGGGGACTGCGCTTGCGTTGCGTGGTGACGAGCGAGAGGTAGTGGTGGACGGTGCTGCCTACCTCCTCTGGCGTCATGCGGCGATACGTTGCTGTTTTCGGTCTTGACGGTCGATGAACGAATAGGGCACCGCTTCTGGGGCGGCAATCGTCGCTGTCGTCGGCCACCAGCACGGTCCGCTCCGTCAGGTAGCTTTCGATGGCTTCGCGCACTTCGGGACCGAAGGGCAGGATGCGCTGTTTGTTGCGCTTGCCCGTCACCTTGAGTTCACCGCCCCTCAGGTTTACATCCTCCACGTTGAGGCCCACCAGCTCGGCGCGTCGCATCCCGGTCCAGTAGAGCAGGAGCAGCAGGAGGTGGTCGCGTCGCCCTTCGAACGAGTCGGGAAAGGGCGTATCGTCCAGCAAGCGGTTCATCTCCTCCTGCTTCAAGAAGGTGGGCAGGGGCTTGTCGGCTTTCGGATTGCGCACGAGGGCAGCAGGATTGCGCGTTGCCAGATTCATGCGCATCAGGTAGCGATAGAACGACCGCAGCGCGCTCAGCCCCTGATGAATCGTGTGGGGATGAATGCCCTGTGCGTGTCGGTGGGCCACCCAGGCGCGCACCACATCCGTGTCGATGTCGGTCCACATCCAGTCCGCATCCTTCTCCAAAAAGAAGGCGCGAAAGGCCAGCAGACACGCCTCGTACTTGCTCACGGTCTGCGGCGAGTAACCCTTATCGGCGGTCAAATAGGTCAGAAAACTTTCAATCCTTTCCACGGTGCGGGGCATTAGGAATGACAAAAATACAAAAAATAAACTTCTTTCCGCAGATTCCAAGTAAAAAAACGAAGGGAACGCCCTTCCTGGCACTCACCCGTTGCTAGCAAGGTACGTATGTTCACGTTACTCCATCTGCCTTTCAACGAGAATGGACTCAGCAGAGGTGAAGCGACCATTGAAACCTACTTTTCATTTAGGCGAAAGGGGGAGTTAGTCTTTCAAGCAGGCAAGCGGGATAACCTTGACGCCATCAGGGCGAGTGTAGGCCATATATCCTCCAGTCAGGACAATCAGCAAGTCTGGCTCGCGCAGTGGTACTTGTTGCTCTTGTTTGTTGTACTCCTGAATCAAGCGTTTGATTTCCAGTAGATGTTTTGCTCCGTCATCTATCTCTCGGCTGCCTAGTTTACACTCAATAAGCGCATATCGGCCATCATTAAGGTGGAGGACAAGGTCAGCCTCCAGACCATAGCGGTCGCGATAGTAGGACAAATGGGAGCCAAAGCCTGGTGTGTAGGCGCGAAGGTCGCGAGCGCACATCTGCTCGAAGATGAATCCAAAGGTCTTGAGTTGTGTTTCTAAAGCCTCAGCATTGACACCCATCGCAGCCACGGCTATCGAAGGGTCTGAGAATCCTCTTTTCGGCATACTGCGGATGGCAGTTTTACTTCTGATGGCAGGACACCAAGCATCAATATCTTGGATGACATATAATTTCTCCAGCATACGGATATAGTCATCAAAAGTATCAATGGAGAGCGTGAGGTCTCCCGATGAGGTGATGTCAGCAAAGATGCTCGTGCGCTTTGCGATGGTGCTGATATTACGAGCATACGAGCGCATGATTTGTCGGGCAATCTTAGGGTTTCGTTGCCTCTTGTCAATGGACAAGATGTCCACCTCGCACACACTGTTCACATAATCGCTGGCAATGACCATCCCTGCCGCCTCAGTCATTTGTAAGGTAGCAGGCCACCCGCCTCGGCAAGCCACTCTGATAAGCTCGGGAATCTCCAGTTGGCTGGTTATTCCATCAATATCATAATCTGGATTGTCGAAGAGTTCTTTCAGGGAAATCTCACCAGAGGAATCTCCAGACTCCCACAAACTCATCGGGTACATCTTCATACGGGTGATGCGCCCAGTGCCAGAATGGTATATTTTGTCCTTGTCCACGGTATTGCTTCCCGTAAGGATATACTGACCAGGGAGGCCGCCTGATTTATCCACAGCAATACGCACTGCATCCCACAGGGTGGGCGCGTCCTGCCATTCGTCTATCAGACGAGGTTGTTTGCCTTTTAGCAACAAGGAGGGCATGGTGGCTGCGGTGGCAAGATTGTCGTCTCTGCGGTCGGGGTCCTGCAACTGCAAGATGCTCTGTGCCTGCTGCATGGCAGTAGTTGTCTTGCCTGTCCATTTCGGACCTTCTATAAGTACTGCTCCGAAAGCTGCAAGCCTTTCTTTCAGTACCATATCAGCTATTCTTGATAGATATTTCATATGCTTTGTTTTGGTTGCAAATATAAATAATATTCAAGAAGTTACAAAATCATTCGGCTTTTTTGTGGTAAATCATTCGGCTTTTTTGTGGCAAACCATTCGGCTTTTTTGTGGCAAATCATTCGGCTTTTTTGTGGTAAATCATTCGGCTTTTTTGTGGTAAGGCCATATAATGAGAGCCGCTCGTTGTGGATATTCATAGCCAAATCGGATTGTAACGCTTGCCTTTGATGTTCAAGGAAGGTGGCTCTGAGCTTGCGGAATGTATCGCGTCCCTCCAATTGCCCAACAAGAAAAGAGGCTGTACGCAGATGGGTACAGCCTCTTTTGCATTCCTTGTGCAGGAATAGGACATCGGATTTTGGTTTCCTATATATAAGGAACGCGCGCGCGAGTTAGGCTTCGCTTTCGTCGCTCTCCATGTGCTCCTTCAGATAGTCGCGGAGCAAGTGCATGGCAACGCTGGTGGCGGAGGCCAGGTTCTTGTCGCGGCCGTTGTCCTCTTCAATCATGGTGGTGACAACGTCGTCCTTCGTACCTACGGCAATCCAGATAGTGCCCACGATGACACCGCTGCGACCGCCGTCGGGACCGCCAGGGCCTGCAAAGCCGCTGATGGCTACAGCGTAGTCCGTGTGGAAGAGTTCGTTGGCACCGATCACCATCTGGCGTACCACCTCCTCGCAAACGGGCGTCTTCTCGGCGATAACGTCAGCATCCACCTTGAGCAACTCTGTCTTGATTTCGTCGGAATAGCAGACGAGGCCGCCTTTATAGTAGTTTGAACTGCCGGGCACGGCGGTGATGACGCTGGCAACGCGGCCCGCTGTGCAGCTCTCGGCGGTGGCAAGGGTTTTGTGGTTGCGCCACATCATTTCGTTGATTTCCTTGCTGACAAGTTTGAGATCTAAATCCATAGGTCGTTTGTTTTTATGTGGTTTTGTGAAAATGCGAAAGGTTTAGCGGCAGATGAGGTTGTCGCCGCGGCTGTTGGCATAAGCCGGTTTGTCGATGGGGCAGAACTGCCCGTCGAGGTATTTGTAGTAGGCCGTGATGGCAATCATGGCCGCATTGTCCGTGGTATAGGAGAAGGGCGGGATGTAAATATTCCACGTGCCCGAACGCTCGCGGGCCTTGAAGGCTTCGCGCAGTCCCGTGTTGGCCGATACGCCGCCCGAGAGAGCCACGTGGTTGATGCCCGTCTCCTTGACCGCCTGCTTGAGTTTCTTCATGAGAATCTCGACGATGGTATGCTCGAGCGAGGCGGCGAGGTCCTCCTTGTGGTGTTCAATAAAGTCGGGGTCCGCCTGCAACTGGTCGCGCAGGAAGTAGAGAAAGGAGGTTTTCAGTCCGCTGAAACTATAGTTGAGACCAGGGATGTTGGGTTTGCTGAAAGCATAGGCTTTGGGATTGCCCTGTCGCGCCAGGCGGTCGATGATGGGGCCGCCGGGATAGCCCAGTCCCATAACCTTGCTACATTTGTCGATAGCCTCGCCCGCCGCATCGTCGATGGTTTGTCCCAGAATCTCCATATCGTTGTAGGCGTTGACCTTGACGATTTGAGAATTGCCGCCGCTAACCAACAGGCAGAGGTAGGGGTAGGGCGGGGTAGGGCGGTCCGTGTCGCCTTCTTGGATGAAGTGTGCCAGGATGTGGCCTTGCAGGTGGTTGGCCTCAATGAGCGGAATGCCTAGCGCAATGGCCATGCCCTTGGCAAAGGAGGTGCCTACGAGCAAAGAGCCCATCAGGCCAGGGCCGAGGGTGACAGCGATGGCCGAGAGTTCTTCCTTCGCCACGCCAGCGCGCTTGAGAGCCTGATCGACAACGGGCAGGATGTTCTGCTGATGGGCGCGCGATGCCAGTTCGGGCACCACGCCGCCGTAGGCTTCGTGCACAGTCTGGCTAGCCGTGACGTTGCTCAACAGGCGGCCGTCGCGCATGACGGCTGCCGAGGTGTCGTCGCAGCTGGATTCGATGGCAAGTATAGTGACAGACATATTGTTTCTAGTGTAAGGAGGGGAGAGTTAGTGAGTGAGGATTTCCAGTCCGTGCTCGGTCATGACGAAGGTGTGCTCCCATTGGGCGGAGGGCAGCTCGTCCTCGGTGACAATGGTCCAGTCGTCTTCTTCGTCCACAAACACTTCCCACGTGCCCATGTTAATCATCGGCTCAATGGTGAAGACCATGCCAGGCACGAGGAGCATGCCGTTGCGGTGCGTGTTGTAGTGATCTACCTCGGGGTCTTCGTGGAAGGCCAGCCCAACGCCGTGGCCGCAAAGGTCGCGCACCACGCTGAAACCGTTGGCGTGGGCGTGCTTGGCAATGGCCTTGCCGATGTCGCCCACAAAGCCCCAAGGCTTCGCTGCCGCCTGCCCGATTTCCAAACATTCCTTGGCCACGCGCACCAGTTTGGCCTTCTCGGGAGTGGTCTCGCCGAGGATGAACATGCGCGAGGCGTCGCTGTAGTAACCGTCGAGGATGGTCGAGACATCTACATTGATGATGTCGCCCTCCTCCAGGATTTCGTCGTCCGAGGGAATGCCGTGGCAAACCACCTCGTTGATACTCGTGCAGACACTCTTGGGAAAGCCTTCATAGTTGAGCGGGGCGGGGATGGCGCCGTGGTCGGTGGTGTATTCGTAAACCAGGCGGTCGATTTCGGCCGTGGACATACCAATGTGTATCTCGCGCTCAATCAGGTCGAGCACTCCCGTATTGACCACGCCCGAGCGGCGGATTCCTTCAATCTGCTCAGGCGTCTTGATCAACTTGCGCTTGGGCACAAGTTCACCGCGGTTTTGGAAGGCCAACACCTTCTTGTCAAACTCTGTAAGCTCCTGACCCTTGGGGACGGACCAGTTTCGGATGATTTTCTTGGGTTTCATAGAATGATAAATGGCGAGCGGTATCAACGATGGTCCGTTGTGCGCAGGCCAATTCGCGGGACAAAGTTACAATTTTTATGGGAAATGGATGCCTCGTTCCCACCTTTTTCCTATCAAAAGGCATGCTGAAAGCCAGAGGTGAATAACAAAAAGCCACTAAATACTTGCGGGTAAATATAAATTTGCTATATTTGCAGCACTAAACAACGCAAAAAGAATAGACTATGGACTTATTTACGAAAAAATCAATCGCCGCGATGATGGCAGAAGCCAACAATGATGGTGGCAAGGGTTTGAAACGTGTGCTTGGTCCCATGGGATTGATTGCCCTCGGTGTGGGTGTGGTCATAGGTGCTGGACTTTTCTCCGTGACAGGGGTGGTGGCGGGCCTGCATACGGGACCTGCCATTACGATTAGTTTTGCGCTGGCTGCCGTGGCCTGCGCGCTCGCAGGTTTGTGCTATGCCGAGTTTGCCTCGATGATACCCATTTCGGGCAGTGCCTATGCCTATTCCTATGTGACGATGGGCGAGCTCGTGGCCTGGATTATAGGCTGGGACCTCGTACTGGAATACGCTGTGGCGGCCGTCACGGTGAGCATCTCGTGGAGTAGATATTTCGCAGTAATGCTCGGTGATGTGGGCTGGGCCTTGCCGCCCGAAATCTGTGCCTGCCCCGCCGAGGGAGGGGTGGTCAATCTGCCTGCCATCGGCATAGTCATTCTCCTCTCGCTCTTCCTGGTAGGTGGCACCAAGGGGAGTGCGCGCTTCAACGACTTCCTTGTGGTTCTCAAACTGTCCGTCGTCTTCGCCTTCATCTTCTTGGGATGGAAATATGTGAATACGGAGAATCTCACGCCCTATGTGCCTGCCAACACGGGCGAATTTGGCGATTTCGGCTGGAGCGGCGTGCTGCGCGGAGCGGCCATCGTATTTTTCGCTTATATCGGCTTCGACGCCGTAAGCACCGCTGCGCAGGAGACCATCAACCCCAAGCGCAATATGCCCATCGGTATCTTGGGCTCGCTCCTTGTCTGTACCATATTATATATATTGTTCGCGCACGTGATGACGGGCGTGGTGCATTATTCCGAGTTTGCCAAGAGCGGCAACGAGATTGCACCTGCCGCTGTTGCCGTGGCCCACATGGGTTCTGCAGGGGTCGATGGCGTGGTCGTACCCGCCTATCCGTGGTTGAACCGCGGCATCCTCATTGCCATTCTCCTTGGTTATGCCAGTGTGATTATGGTCATGCTCATGGGCCAGAGCCGCGTATTTTATAGCATGAGCCGCGACGGCCTCCTGCCCGCCTTCTTCTCGCAAATCAGCAAGCGATTCCACACGCCCGTTCGTAGCAACCTGCTCTTTATGGTGCTGGGCGGATTGCTGGCAGGCTTCGTTCCCTCGCGAGTGGCAGGTGAGATGACCAGCATAGGCACGCTCTTCGCGTTTGCCTTGGTCTGTGCGGGCGTGATTATTGTGCGCCGAACGATGCCCGATGCGCCGCGCGGTTTCCGCACGCCGTTCGTTCCACTCTTGCCCACCATGGGCGTCATCTGTTGTGTGGGAATGATGCTGTTTCTGCCCGCCGACACCTGGCTGCGACTTGTCATTTGGATGCTCATAGGCTTGGATATCTATTCCGCATACGGAGTGCGTCATAGCGTATTGGGCGGCGGCACCCATCGTCGCCACGGCCAGTCCTTCCTCAGTGTCCTAGGAACCATCCTCAGCCTCGTGTGCCTGCTCACCGCCTTCTGGCACCAGCAAACGGCAGGCTGGCAGTCCGACCGCACCTTATTATACATCAGTTGCGCCCTAGCCGTAGCGCACATCCTCTACTATGCCATCCGCTTCTCATGGAAGAAGCACTGATAACATTTCATCCATCCTTTCTTCCTTTCTCCTTCCTTCCTCCTCCCTCCTCTCTCCCTTATCGCTGTCCCAAGAGCTTTGCGCCCAAGGCGCAGAGCCAACCGCGCCTTCC
>CAMBWV010000004.1 GCA_945871755.1 uncultured Bacteroidales bacterium | reverse complement strand
CAAGCGCCGCTTTGGAGAAAGCATCTCCTCAGCGGCGCTTCTTTTTGCTCAGCGTTATTTCCAATATCTTTCTAATTTTTGCTCAGCGTCATTTCTAATATTTTTCTAATTTCTTTGCGCTTCCCAGTCGGCTGCTTTCGGATGGTTGCTCTTCCTCTGAGGCTTATGGTGTGATATACAATTAGCCGCTGACTTGGTTCAAGTCGGCGGCTAATTTGTTGTAGAGGGTCGGGCGTTAGTTGCCCATTGTTGGTCGGTAAGGTTAGAAGCTGTAGCCTACGTTTAGCCATTGGAAACCTAATAGAGACAACAGCTAGGTCGGTGCGGTTAGAAGTTGTAGCCTACGTTTAGCATTGCGTTTGATGTGCGAATGACATGCTCAGCATAGCTTCCAGACCCATCTATACTCCAGATTTTTTTCCTGGGTATGCCTATTTGGTAGCCAACGCCAATATAGAAATGCTTAATGGATGCACCTATGTTTGCTTGTAGGCCAAAGTCAAATGGTTCAATCTCTTCTTCTTTTTGATATACCCAACGACCGTATATACTATGATCATATAGTTGCTCTTCGCCTAGGCTGAAAGCTATATAGGGGCCAACTCCAAACTGAATGTCTGCATTGTCGGACAGCCCAATTCGGAAGGATGCTAGTACTGGTATTTCAAGATATATCGGGGAGAAACGATCATAATAATGGTGAACCTCGTAGTCCACATATGCACCTACTGTTGTAGGTAGTGGTGTTTCTCTCACTTCGTATTCCGCATCAACCCCCTTCATAGACAAATATAGTCCTGTCTGAAGGTGGAACCAGTTGCAGAAGCCTACGTCTAGGTTTCCTCCTACGTTGAAGCCGATGACTCCCTTTCCTGCTGGTGCATTGAGTATTGTGGCATAGTTCATACCTGCGCGGATGCCCCATGTCAGGGGTATTTTTTCTCTCTGCTTTTTGACCTTGGTTGTTTTCACTGTGCTGTGTGCGCGCTGAGCGGGAAGGGTGGTTGCCATGCCGATAAGGCAGGCCAGTAATAAGATAATACGTTTCATAGGATTGATGATTTAGGGTTAGAGGGTGAAGTCCATTTTCCAAACATTGTAGATGCGGTCGGCTGAGCCGCGTTGGCTCAGGAAGTAGATGCTCTTGCCGTCGGGCGACCATACAGGCGAGAGGTCGTTGCCAGCGTGGTAGGTGAGCTGCGTGAGTTGTGTGCCATCGGTGCGTACCACGAAGATGTCGGTGTTGTCAATCTTTTCCTTCTCGGTGCAGCTGTTGCTTACCACGAGCAGCCATTTACCATCAGGCGAGAGGTTGGGCGAGGTGTAGCTTTTGCCTGGTTGTCCGAGGATTAGTTCTTCCACGCCAGTGACGAAGTTGACGCGCCAGATTTCGCTCTCGCCCATGTCGGTGAAGCGTGCGCAGAAAACTGTGTTGTCGTCTCCCGGGATGGGACAGGCTGTCATGCCGCGGGAATAGTTGGAGAAGAGATTCGTGGCGCGGTCATAGCTCCATAGGCTGAAGTTCGATGCACCCTCGCCGCGGTGGAAGTAGATAACATTGCCCTGTATGACACCGCAATAGTCGTTCTCCGTGCCGTTCGAAATCTGCTTGACAATCGTTCCCTGTTCGGCCGATACGAGGTAAACGCCCTGATGTCCGCCGCGCAGTTCTGTGAAGCAGAGTTCCTTGCCGTCGGGGCTCCATGTGAATCCCTGCACGTTGCTTCGGAAGGTGCGCTGTGTGCTGGCGCCGCCCGTTGTGGCACTCTTAATCATGATATTGGTCGTGCCGTTCTTTTCGTTGATGTATCCGAGGCGCTTGCCATCGGGCGACAGGGCGATTTGCGGCAGTATCCACCAGTCAAGTGTAGAGGTTTTGCGTGATCTGCTCTGGGTTTTGCCAACGAGGTTGCCGTTCTTGCCGTGGTCGTCGGCTTTGTAGCAGTAGTCTGCCACGCGGTCGGCATCGTCCGTAATCTTCTGGAATCTCACGCCGCCCTCTTCGGGCACGAAAACCAACGAGTAGTCAAACTTGGGCTTTGTTCTGGCATCTGCCAGAATGAATGCAGTCAAGGCCAAGACTGCGAGAAACAATCTTTTCATAAAAATGGGGTTTGGGGAAGAGTTCGGCCCTTGTCCATTGGCGGGCGCAATGCCAAGGGACTGTACGTCTTCATACCGCGCGATCTCCAAGAGCAGGTAAGTTTGATAAAGGTGAACGATTCGTCTATACAAAAAAAAGCGTGGAGATCAGTACTAGTCGCCCGTTCCACCGCTTGGGGCTCTGGCAGTTGCCCTTCCAGTCTAGAACGAGCAACGCAGAACCCACGCTGATGTCGTGATATAATACCCCCATGTGCTCCATCCCAGACACAATATGACAGTGTGTGGAACGGAGCATGGGGATAATATTCAAATAACATCCCATGAGCATCTACTGTTGCTTTGTTGAGAGACTGGATATTGAAACTGCCAGATTTCAAGCGGTCAATGAACAAAGCGTCCTGTAAACGCTTCCTTATATATAGCGGTCTCTGTCATGTTCTCCCGCCAAGAGCCAACGTTCGTGTTGGCAAGCAAGAAGTGGGTGAGTTGACAACTATCCGTTTCGGTCTGCTGCGGACGCTTCCGCGAGGACTCTTCTTCTTGGATAGTGTGAGAACCAATGCAAATGTACGTATTTTAATTAAAACAGGGTGCCAGTTGGAAATAATTTCTTGTTTTCTTATAACTCGCTAGCTAGAACAACTGCCCAAGCACAACAAGATAGGCGGGCGTTCTTCTCTTCTAGGAATTTATCTATACAAAATAAGCCCGACCTGCCCATATCTATTATTAAACGTAACTATTCAGCGAATAAGCATACAGACACCTTCCGTGCTTAAAACAAAGCACGGATAGCAGCGTATGGTGACTTATTGTGTTTCTTAGTGGTCTCTATAATTGAGAGCAGGTCAAGAAAGGCATCAGCACCTTGGTCGGAACGGAATGTGCCTGAGTTCTTCATTTTTATCTTGACCTTCCTGATTCCCCTTTCACTTGCATTATTATCGGGTGGTATCGCTGGGTTTTCAAGAAAATGGAGGATGTAGTTCCTGCACTTGATGAGTCCGTTCTTTAGTTTCCCGAATTGCTCTGCCGTGTGTTCCATGTTCTCCGTCAGCAGCCTGTCAAGCTTTATCAGCTACGGCTGTTTGTCAATGACTGTTTGCGGATTCTCGTTGCGTTCATGGATGGTCTGCTGCAACAGACTTTCGACATCCCTTGACCACTGTTGCTCAGTATCCAATTCGTTTAGGTATTGCAGTTCACCCAGTAGGTGTGCCACGCAGACCTAATGGCTCTGGAATTTGACGCGAAATAGGCACTGTGATGGTCGGTTACGGCAACCATTCTCTTGAGAGAGTCCCCGAAGCGGCTCTCCAACTCCTTACGCGAGTATCTGCTACCATGAAACAATAGAGGTGGGTTCTCTAAATTAGTTCCAATGAAAGGTGGCGCTTCAGTTATGCTTGGCGTGCAGTATATAACCTCTCAATGAAAACAAGAGCCTTGCTTGCAAGTTGAGCGCCAGATAGGTGCTCTCTTGTTACTCTCTTCCGTATCTCAAAAGAAAAACCTCCCTACTTCCTCGTTCTTGAGAAAAGTACATTGTGTCACTCACCGTAGGGTGGGGGATTCCTATATAAATATACGCGCGCGAGGAATTGGATTTATCAGGCAATATTGCTAGCTGAATATTACAAAAATCTGTGCCGAAGAAAAAATCATAGGAAAATGCATTTTTCTCGTTAAAAAACAGGTTGGTCTGTTGCACAGATTAAAAGAAATTGTTACCTTTGCACTCCGAAAAGTAGGAAACGTAAGATAACTGCTTTATTTTTAGTGGGTTCGTTCGCCCGCGTGGTTAGAAATAACCTTCCGCCCCATAACGATGACGGTCGTTGAGGGCTACGGATAAAAGAGAAATCAATTCAATTTATTCAACAATCAATAAAACTGAAATGCCAGGATTATTAGGTAAGAAAATCGGAATGACATCCGTGTTCAGTGCCGACGGCAAGAATGTGCCGTGCACTGTAATCGAAGTAGGTCCTTGCGTGGTAACCCAAATCAAGAGCGTTGAGAAGGATGGTTACGCTGCCGTTCAGGTAGGTTTCCAGGAAGCAAAGGAGAAGAACACTTCTGCTCCTCTGCTCGGTCACTTCAAGAAGGCTGGTGTTACCCCCAAGCGTCACTTGGCCGAGTTCAGTGGTTTCGAACAGGAACTCAACCTCGGAGACACGCTGACCGTAGAGGTCTTCAACGGCGCTGATTATGTGGACGTTGTAGGTACCTCCAAGGGTAAGGGCTTCCAGGGCGTTGTGAAGCGTCATGGTTTTGGTGGTGTAGGTCAGACGACGCACGGTCAGGACGACCGTCTGCGCAAGCCGGGTTCAATCGGTGCCTGCTCCTATCCCGCAAAGGTGTTCAAGGGCATGCGCATGGGCGGCCAGATGGGCAACGCTCGCGTAACGGCTCAGAACTTGAAAGTATTAAAGGTTATCCCCGAGCACAACCTCCTCTTGATTAAGGGTTCTGTTCCTGGATGCAAAGGTTCAATCGTAATAGTGGAAAGATAATGGAAGTAAGCGTATTCAATATCAAAGGTGAAGACACCGGCAGAAAAGTTGTTCTCAGCGATTCTGTATTTGGCATTGAGCCTAACGACCATGCCATTTATCTCGATGTACGTCGCTATCTCGCTGCTCAGCGTCAGGGTACGGCCAAGTCGAAGGAAAGAAGCGAAATCAGCGGTTCCACTCGTAAGCTCGGTCGCCAGAAGGGTGGCGGTGGCGCACGCCGCGGTGACATCAACTCTCCGCTGCTCGTAGGTGGTGCCCGCGTGTTCGGTCCCAAGCCCCGCAACTATAGCTTCAAGCTCAATAAGAAGGTGACCGCTCTGGCACGCCGCAGCGCCCTCGCTTATAAGGCACAGGAGAACGCTATCGTAGTGGTTGAGGACTTCACCTTCGAAGCTCCCAAGACGAAGAGCTTCCTCGAAGTGATGAACAATCTCAAGGTGGCCGACAAGAAGGTGCTCGTGCTCATGCCCGAGGCTAACAAGAATGTGTACCTCTCCGCTCGCAATCTGCAAAGAGCTAAGGTGGGTCGCGCTGCTGACCTTCACACTTACGGCGTGCTCGATGCCAACGTAATGGTGGTGACTGAAAGCGCCCTCGCTCAGATTGAACAAGTGTTGAACAAGTAATAAAGGAAACGAACAAGAATTATGGCTTTCATTATCAAACCTCTCGTTACTGAGAAGATGTCCGCTATCATGGACAAGCAGAACAAGTACGGCTTTATTGTTCGTCCCGAAGCAAACAAACTCCAAATCAAGGCAGAAGTAGAAGCCTTGTATGGTGTGAATGTTGTAGCTGTAAACACTGCAAAGTACGCAGGTAAGAACAAGAGCCGCTATACTAAGGCTGGCCTCCTCAAGGGTCGCACCAACGCTTTCAAGAAGGCTGTGGTGACCATCAAGGAAGGCGAAACAATCGATTTCTATAGCAATATCTAAATAACAGATGGCAGTACGTAAATTTAAGCCCACAACACCGGGCCAAAGACACAAGATTATAGGTACGTTCGAAGAAATTACTGCATCCGTACCTGAGAAATCTCTCGTTTATGGTAAGCGCTCCACTGGTGGACGCAACAACGTCGGTAAGATGACCATGCGCTACATGGGTGGCGGTCATAAGAAGAAGTTCCGCTTCATCGACTTTAAGCGTGAGAAGGATGGTGTTCCCGCAACAGTAAAGACAATCGAGTACGATCCCAACCGCTCCGCGCGCATCGCACTCCTCTTCTATGCTGACGGTGAAAAACGTTATATTATTGCTCCCAACGGATTGAAGGTTGGCGACAAGCTCGTGAGCGGCGCAGATGCAGCTCCCGAAATCGGCAACGCCCTCCCTCTGAAGAACATCCCCGTGGGTACGGTTATCCACAACATCGAGCTCCGTCCCGGACAGGGCGCCCTGCTCGTTCGTAGTGCTGGTAACTTCGCACAGCTCACTTCTCGTGAAGGTGACTACTGCGTAATCAAATTGCCCTCAGGTGAAACTCGTAAGATTCTCTCCGCTTGCAAGGCAACCGTAGGAAGTGTAGGTAACTCCGACCACGCTCTCGAAAGCTCTGGTAAGGCAGGTCGCTCTCGTTGGATGGGCCGTCGTCCTCACAACCGCGGTGTTGTTATGAACCCTGTTGATCACCCGATGGGTGGTGGTGAAGGTCGCCAGAGTGGTGGTCATCCCCGTTCTCGCAAGGGCTTGTATGCTAAGGGTCTCAAGACACGCGCTCCTAAGAAGCAGTCAAGCAAGTACATTATCGAAAGAGCTAACAAGCGATAGTCCAGTGCGGGCAGCTTGAAAGTTCAAAGTTCAAAGCTTAAAAGAAAGAATCACAATATGAGTCGTTCACTTAAAAAAGGTCCCTACATCGCTGTCTCTCTGGAGAAGAAAATCCTTGCCATGAACGAAAGCGGCAAGAAGAATGTAGTGAAAACATGGGCCCGTGCTTCGATGATTAGCCCCGACTTCGTTGGCCACACCATCGCAGTGCACAATGGTAATAAATTCATCCCCGTCTATGTTACCGAAAACATGGTAGGACACAAGCTCGGCGAGTTCGCACTCACCCGCAAGTTCGGTGGCCATGGTGGTAACAAGAAGAAGTAAGACAGGGTAACCCACAATCCAATTAGCAAATAAAAGAATAATAATAAATGGGAGCAAGAAAAAGACTCGCTGCTGAAGCTAGAAAGGCAGCACTCAAGACCCAGTATTTTGCAAAACTGCAAAATGTTCCCTCCTCACCCCGCAAGATGCGCTACGTAGTGGACATGGTACGCGGCATGGAGGTGAATCGCGCCCTCGGTACTCTCCGTTTCTCCAAGAAGGCCGCTTCCGCAGAGGTAGAGAAGGTACTCCGCTCTGCTATCGCCAACTGGGAACAGAAGAATGACCGTCGCGCTGAAGACGGCGAATTGTTCATCACCAAGATTTTCGTTGATGAAGGTGTTACGCTCAAGCGTATGCGCCCTGCACCCCAGGGAAGAGGTTACAGAATTCGTAAACGTTCAAACCACGTGACAGTGTTCGTGGGTACAAAAAATGATTAAAGACTATGGGACAAAAAGTAAATCCGATTAGTAATCGTCTGGGTATCGTACGCGGCTGGGATTCCAACTGGTACGGAGGCAACAACTTCGGTGACAACCTCCTTGAGGATAGCAAAATCCGCAAATACCTAGACGCTCGTCTGGCAAAGGCCAGCGTGGCACGCATCGTCATCGAACGTACCCCGAAGCTCATCACTATCACTGTCTGCACCTCTCGCCCCGGTGTAATCATCGGTAAGGGTGGTCAGGAAGTTGACAAGCTCAAGGAAGAACTCAAGAAAATCACCGACAAGGACGTTCAGATCAATATCTTCGAAGTGAAGAAGCCCGACCTCGATGCTACTATCGTTGCAAAGAGCATCGCTCGCCAGGTTGAAGGCAAAATCGCTTACCGTCGCGCTATCAAGATGGCCATCAGCAACGCTATGCACGCTGGTGCCGAAGGTATCAAGGTTCAGATCTGCGGTCGTCTCAACGGTGCTGAAATGGCCCGCAAGGAAATGTTCAAGGAAGGTCGTACTCCCCTGCACACCCTTCGCGCCGACATCGACTACTGCCAGACCGAAGCCCTCACCAAGGTAGGTATCCTCGGTATCAAGGTTTGGATCTGCCGTGGCGAAGTATATGGTAAGCGTGACCTCGCCCCCAACTTCACTCCCGAGAAGGAAACGGGTCGTGGCAACGGCAAGGGTCGCAACTTCCGTAACAAGAGAAACAACAACCGTTAACAGACAAGCATTTACTTAGAGTATTATGTTACAACCCAAAAGAACCAAATACAGAAGACCGCAAAAAGGCCGCTGCAAGGGTAATGCACAGCGTGGCAACCAGCTTGCTTTCGGTAGCTTTGGTATCAAGAGCCTCGATACACACTGGCTCACCGGTCGTCAAATCGAAGCCGCTCGTATCGCCATGACGCGCTACATGCAGCGTGAAGGTCAGAGCTGGATTCGCATCTTCCCCGACAAACCTATCACCAAGAAGCCTGCCGATGTACGTATGGGTAAGGGTAAGGGTGATCCCGTAGGCTATGTATTCCCTATCACTCCGGGCCGTATCATTTTTGAATTGGAAGGTGTACCCTTCGAAGTAGCTAAAGAAGCACTCCGCCTCGCTGCCCAGAAGCTTCCCGTCACCACCAAGTTTGTAGTACGTCACGATTACGACAAAAACGCTTAATTATGAAGATTGCAGAAATTAGACAGATCCCTGCCAATGAATTGGCCGAGCGCGTAGAGGCCGAGGTTGCAAAGTATCACCAGATGCTGCTCAACCACAGCATCTCCCCTCTGGAGAACCCTGCACAGATTAAGGCTGCGCGTCGTGACATCGCAAAAATGAAAACCGTTTTGCGCGAACTGAACAACAATTAAAAATGGTCACCCAGATGGAAAGAAATTTAAGAAAGACAAGACAGGGTGTTGTCGTTAGCAACAAGATGGACAAGACCATTGTGGTTGCTGCCAAGTTCAAAGAGAAGCACCCCATTTACGGAAAATTCATCTCCAAGACGAAGAAGTATCATGTACACGACGAGAAGAACGACTGCAATGTCGGCGACACCGTCCTCATCATGGAAACTCGTCCCTTGAGCAAAACCAAGCGTTGGAGAGTTGTTGAAATTGTAGAAAGAGCTAAGTAATTATGATACAGTCAGAATCTAGATTAACCGTAGCAGACAACAGCGGCGCTCGCGAAGCCCTCTGCATCCGCGTACTCGGCGGTACGAAGAGACGCTATGCCTCTGTTGGCGACGTGATTGTAGTCTCTGTCAAGAGCGTCATCCCGTCCAGTGATATTAAAAAAGGTGCCGTATCTAAGGCTCTTATCGTTCGCACGAAGAAGGAAATCCGCCGTCCCGATGGCTCCTACATCCGTTTCGACGACAATGCGTGCGTCCTGCTGAACAACGCTGGCGAAATCCGCGGCAGCCGTATCTTCGGCCCTGTAGCCCGTGAGCTCCGCGCTGTCAATATGAAGGTCGTTTCACTCGCTCCCGAAGTGCTCTAATTCACACAAAGAAGACAATACAGCATGAGTAAGTTACATATCAAGAGCGGCGATACCGTTTACGTAAACGCCGGCAAGGACAAAGGAAAGACTGGTAAAGTCGTGAAGGTCCTTGTTGAGAAGAACCGCGCTATCGTCGAAGGCGTTAATATGGTCTCCAAGAGCCAGAAGCCTAATGCCAAGAACCCCCAAGGCGGTATCGCCACCATGGAAGCCCCCATCCACATCTCCAACCTGAATGTGGTGGACCCCAAGTCTGGCAAGCCGACCCGCATCGGTCGCCGTCTCAATGAGAATGGTAAATTGGTACGTTATTCTAAAAAATCAGGTGAGGAGATTAAGTAATGAATACAGCAAGTCTCAAACAACAATATGCTGAGCGCATCGCGCCCGCATTGATGAAGCAGTTCAACTACTCTTCTTCCATGCAGATTCCCGTACTCAAGAAGATCGTGATTAACCAGGGTCTCGGTATGGCAGTCGCTGACAAGAAGATTATCGAAGTGGCCATCAACGAACTTACTGCCATCACCGGTCAGAAGGCTGTAGCAACCGTTTCCAAGAAGGACGTTGCCAGCTTCAAGCTCCGTAAGAAGATGCCCATCGGCGTGATGGTGACTCTCCGTCGCGAGAGAATGTATGAATTCCTCGAGAAGCTCGTACGCGTGGCCCTGCCCCGTATCCGCGACTTCAAGGGTATTGAAAGCAAGTTCGACGGCCGCGGTAACTACACCCTCGGTATCCAGGAGCAGATTATCTTCCCCGAAATCAACATCGACACCATCGATCGCATCCTCGGTATGAACATCACGTTCGTAACCTCCGCCGCTACCGACGAAGAAGGCTACGCACTGCTCAAGGAGTTCGGCCTGCCCTTTAAGAACGCTAAAAACAACTAATCAAAGATATGGCAAAAGAATCTATGAAGGCTCGCGAGGTGAAGCGAGCTAAGTTGGTGGCCAAGTATGCAGCTAAGCGTGCAGCTCTTAAGGAAATCGTCAACAAGTCGAACGACCCCGTTGAAGCTTATGAGGCAGCCCGCAAGCTCCAGAAGATTCCCCGCAACGCTAACCCCATCCGTCTCCACAACCGCTGCAAGATTACCGGTCGTCCCAAAGGCTACATCCGCCTCTTCGGTCTGTCCCGTATCCAGTTCCGTGAGATGGCTTCTAGCGGTCTGATTCCTGGTGTAAAGAAGGCCAGCTGGTAAACCGAAACCTCAATTCACTAATTATTTAATATTGTCGGGAAGGTCCCGATTAATTAAACAATTTTTTTTTATGACTGATCCTATAGCAGACTACTTGACCCGGTTGCGCAATGCCATTCAGGCAAAGCACAGAGTAGTAGAAGTGCCGGCGTCAAACCTGAAGAAGGAAATCACCAAAATCCTCTTCGACAAGGGTTACATCCTCAACTACATGTTTGTAGAGGACGGACCTCAGGGTACTATCAAGATTGCTTTGAAGTACAATCCTCAGACTAAGGTCAGCGCCATCAAGAGCCTGACCCGCGTATCTACCCCCGGTATGCGTAAGTACACCGGCTACAAAGATATGCCGCGTGTAATCAACGGACTTGGTATTGCTATCATCTCCACGTCCAAAGGTGTAATGACTGATAAAGAAGCTTCCGCCCTCAAGATTGGCGGCGAAGTACTTTGCTATATCTACTAATATAGGAGGAAATTATGTCCAGAATAGGTAAATTGCCGATTAACATCCCTGCTGGCGTGACCGTCACAGTGCAGGATAATGTAGTGTCCGTGAAAGGACCGAAGGGTGAGCTTTCTCAGGCCATCAATCCTTCTATCATTGTCACAATCGCAGAGGGACAAATCGTTTTCACCATTGATGAAAACAGTGAAGTAGAGCAGAAGCAGAAGCAGGCTTACCATGGCCTCTACCGCGCGCTCGTCAACAACATGGTAGTTGGTGTGAGCACTGGCTACAAGAAGGAAATGGAACTCGTCGGTGTAGGTTACCGTGTGAGCAACCAGGGCAACCTGATTGAATTCAACCTCGGTTACACCCACGCAATCTTCCTTCAGCTTCCCCCTGAAATCAAGGTTGAGACAAAAACTGAGAGAAACAAGAACCCGTATATTTGCTTAGAGTCTTGCGACAAGCAGCTCCTCGGTATGGTATGCGCAAAGATTCGCTCTTTCCGCAAGCCTGAACCTTACAAGGGTAAGGGTATCCTCTTCCTCGGAGAGCAGATTCGCAGAAAGTCTGGTAAGTCAGCTGGTGCTAAGTAATTCTAAACCTGTAAGATTATGACTACGAAGAAAGATCAAAGACGCCTAAAAATCAAATATCGGGTGCGCAATAAAATCTCTGGTACTGCCGAGCGTCCCCGCTTGACTGTATTCAGAAGCAATAAGCAAATCTACGTACAGATTATCAACGACGAAACCGCTACCACGCTCGTAGCCGCTTCTTCCCTCGGTATGGAGACCATGCCCAAGAAGGAACAGGCTGCCCTCGTAGGCGAAGCTGTGGCTAAGAAGGCACTTGAAGCCGGTATCACTACTGTAGTGTTCGACCGTAACGGCTACCTCTACCACGGCCGTGTGAAAGAGGTTGCTGAAGGTGCACGTAAAGGTGGACTTAAATTCTAAAGGATTATGGCAAACAGAGTAATTGTTAATAGCGAAGAATTAAAGGATAGACTGGTTGCTATCAATCGCGTAGTAAAAGTTACCAAGGGTGGTCGCACCTTCACCTTCGCAGCTATCGTTGTAGTTGGTGACGGTAAGGGTGTTATCGGTTGTGGCCTCGGCAAGGCTGGCGAAGTTACCGCTGCTATTGCCAAAGGCGTAGAAGCTGCCAAGAAGAACCTCGTTAAGGTTCCCGTGCTCAAGGGTACCGTACCCCATGAGCAGGCTGCCAAGTTCGGCGGCGCCGACGTTCTCATCCTGCCCGCATCTGAGGGTACTGGAGTAGTAGCAGGTGGCGCAATGCGTGCCGTGCTCGAGAGCGCAGGTATCACCGACGTTCTTGCAAAGTCTAAGGGTTCTTCCAACCCCCACAACCTTGTCAAGGCTACCATCCTTGCACTGAGTGAAATGCGTGACGCACGTACCGTGGCTCAGCACCGCGGCGTGTCATTGGAAAAAGTATTTAGAGGATAATTTGACTATGGCAACTATTAAGATTCAGCAAACCAAAAGTCGTATCGGAGCTTCCATCGACCAGAAGCGCACGCTCGACTCACTCGGACTCAGAAAGATGCACCAGATCGTAGAAAAGGAAGACACCCCTGTCGTTCATGGTATGATTCGCAAGGTACATCACCTGGTAACTGTCGTAGATTAATACAACCAATCAACCACACAAGAAAGTTATGAAATTACATACTTTGAAACCTGCTGCCGGCGCCGTTCAAACTCGCAAGCGTATCGGTCGTGGTCCCGGTTCTGGCCTGGGCGGTACTTCTACCCGCGGTCACAAGGGTGCCAAGGCACGCTCCGGTTACAGCAAGAAAATCGGTTTTGAAGGCGGTCAGATGCCTCTCCAGCGTCGTCTGCCCAAGTTCGGCTTCAAGAACATTAACCGCGTAGAGTACAAGGCCATCAACCTCAGCACCCTCCAGGAACTGGCAGCTGCCAAGAACCTCGAGAAAATCGGTGTTGAAGAGCTCATCGCAGCTGGATTCATCTCCTCTCGTCAGTTGGTGAAGATTCTCGGCAACGGTGAACTGACCACCAAGCTCGATGTGACAGCACACGCTTTCTCCAAGACTGCTGAAGCTGCCATCACCGCTCTCGGTGGCACGGTCACTAAACTCTAATCCAAATCTGTATTCATGAAAAAGATAATCGAGACCATCAAAA
>CAMBWV010000003.1 GCA_945871755.1 uncultured Bacteroidales bacterium | reverse complement strand
GGCTTGGCCGACGGTTACTTCGTGCTGCCCTACACCATCCAGAACTACCTCAGCGACCAGATTACCGTTCCCCGCTTCTCCACCGACCTCGCCGAGTTCGTGGATGCCGAGAAGGCTGTCAAGGATCGCATCGCCAAACTCTTCGCCATCGGCGGCAAGCGTTCGGTTGATTCCATCCACAAGGAACTGGGCCACATCATGTGGGAACACGTGGGTATGGGCCGTACGGGCAAGGGCCTGCAGGAAGGTCTTGAGAAACTCAAGGCGCTCCGCCAGACCTTCTACAAGGACCTCTTCATTCCTGGAACGGCAGAAGGCGTGAACGTAGAACTTGAGAAGGCCATCCGCCTCGAAGACTTCATCCTCATGGGTGAACTCATCGCCAACGATGCCCTCCACCGCGAGGAATCTTGCGGCGGTCACTTCCGCGAAGAGCACCAGACCGAGGAAGGCGAAGCCAAGCGCGACGACGAAAACTTCTTCTACGTAGGCTGCTGGGAATACCAGGGAAGCGACGACAAGGCTCCCGTACTCCACAAGGAAAAGCTTGAATACGAAGCTATCAAGGTACAGACCCGTAACTACAAGAACTAATCCCGTAGAACCCATTAACAAGCAAAAAAAATGGCTAAAAATATCAGCTTTACAATAAAGTACTGGAAGCAGAACGGTCCTAAGGATGCTGGTCATTTCGAACAGCGCGAGATGCACAACATTCCCGATGACACTTCCTTCCTCGAGATGCTCGACATTCTCAACGAGGAGCTCATCAACGAGGGTAAGGAACCCTTCACCTTCGACCACGACTGCCGCGAGGGTATCTGCGGTATGTGCTCCCTCTATATTAACGGTACGCCCCACGGCAAGACTGCCACTGGCGCTACGACCTGCCAGCTCTACATGCGCCGCTTCAACGATGGTGATGTGATTACCGTTGAGCCCTGGCGCTCCGCTGCCTTCCCCGTTATAAAGGACTGCATGGTCGATCGCTCTGCTTTCGACAAGATTCAGGCCGCCGGTGGTTACACCACCATCCGTACGGGTCAGGCTCAGGATGCCAACGCCATCCTTATCCCCAAGGCCGATGCCGACGAGGCTATGGACTGCGCCACTTGTATCGGTTGCGGCGCCTGCGTGGCAGCCTGCAAGAACGGTTCGGCCATGCTCTTCGTCAGCTCCAAGGTGAGCCAGTTCGCTCTCCTTCCCCAGGGTCGCGTAGAGGCAGCCAAGCGCGCCAAGGCCATGGTGGCCAAGATGGACGAACTCGGCTTCGGTAACTGCACCAACACCCGCGCTTGCGAGGCAGTGTGCCCGAAGAACGAGACCATCGCCAACATCGCCCGTCTCAACCGCGAGTTCCTCAAAGCAAAACTCGCCGACTAATACATACTTATTTAATAATAGACAGAGGGTGCGCCATCGCTGGCGCACCCTCTGTTGTATATGCTGTTACTGGATAGAAAAAAGGCCCTACCTTTATTTCCGCTTCGGCGCTTTGCTCAACCGATAAATAGCATGGAGCATCATATAGCGCGGGATGGACATGTGCCACGTTTCTGTGCGACCTTGCGCATTCAGCGTTTGGCGAACGTTCGAGATATTGCCCAGTATGTCGAAACCATCCACCATAACGGTCAACTGGCCCTTCAGGAATTTCTTGGCCACACGGATGTTCCAGATAAAGTTGTCCGTGTTGAAGGATTTGTCGGCGTAACCCCTGCGGCTATACATGGTGGCGTCCGTAGAAACTTGCCAGCCCATGGGAATATCTGCCGTGCAGTTGAGCCCGTATTGGTAGGCAGCGGCATTTGTCGATACGAAGCCCGTTCTGGGCGAGGTCTGGTGCGTGTAGGTCAGGGAAGCCTTGCCGCCCAGATGCACTGTGCCGATAGCATAGTGAAGGCGCAGGCCCTGCGTCAGGTAGGTGGTGCTGACCGCACTCCTTTGCGGAACGCGCTCGGGCGTATCGCTGCAAAGGTCAATGCTATGCTGGTGGGTCGCATCGGTATTCAGCTCCAGTTTCAGGCGTTTGCGCTTGTCCAGGGGCGTAGAGTAGTTAATCCTTCCCGTGAGGAGATGGTTGCCGTTTACGTTTTCGGGGCGATAGGTGTAGATGCCCGTCAGCCTGTCGTAGGTAGTGGCCATCGCAATGTCGTTGTGCGAAATCTGATAGGCGATGTTCGACGACACCATGCGCTGCGTCGCCGCACTATTCCATACATAGTTCATTTCCCAGCGGTGGCTGCTCTTCGCGCGCAGGCCATCGTTGCCCGTATAAACCATAAGCGGATTGTCGTTCGTGCGCACATCCACAAAGTAGTCAATGGGAGCAGGAGTCATTGCAACGCGGTAATTCGCCATTAGTTCGTGGTAGGATTTCAAGCGGCCGTCCCCGTCTCGGTTCAGCCACCGCTTGCTTACCCGTAGTTCGGGACGGAAGAGCACATAGTGCTTGGTAATCGTGGTATCTACCAGCGCGGGACGGTTGTAGTCCAACCGATTGCGGTCAAAGCTGAGCGGCAGGTTGAGATGGAAGGCCCACGTCTGGTTCTTATACTCATTCCTGTTGATGTGCAAGGCCACCACGTGGTAATCATTCCGTTGCGTGGTGTATTTGCTGCGCTCGGGGTCGTACGCCAAGCGTTGCCAGTCCGCCGCAGAAGGCAGACAGCCCAGTTCTGGCCAATCGCGCGCGTCGTTCGTCAGATAATCCAGGCGATACAGGCCATCCTTTTGGCGCGCATAGTCCTTGGTGTATTCGTAGGAGGGGCAGACGAGCCAGTTGCGGCCAATGCCCCAATAATAATAGGCAGCCTTGGCTGTGGCAGAACGACCGCGGTAGTCCTCCTTGCCGTATTCATTTCTCCAGTCTGCGGGAGCGCCGCCCAGGGGATAGTCATAGAGTTTGTGGGCGAAGTTGTCGTGCTGCGTAACAACGTAGTTGCCGCGCGCCTCTAGGAGGATGTTGTCGTTCGTGTGCGGAACTTTTATCGCGGCTTGGGCAGCCATACTTGTGGAGAGGTAGTAGCCGTTTCGCTTGGATTCGTTCGAGACGCGGTTGATGATGTGGGCAAGTTTTTCGGGCGAAACATTCAGCGCAAAGAGTGTGTCCAGCGCAACGTCCGTCAGGTTGTCGCGGCTGGACTGCACAGCGCGGAATAGCCCGTTGTCGCTGTTGGACGAATAATGCAGGTTGGGGTTCAGGCTGACGTTTACCCATTTGCTGTTGAACGTCCAGTGGTGGTGGGTGTTGAAGTTTAGGTCGTGCGCATAGTTTGTATTGCGGCTGCGCCCGTATGTATCGCCGCCTTGCAGGAAGGTTTGGCTGGCAGTCAGCTCCTTTGTGCGCGTGTCCGAGTGATTGACGGTGGCCTCGCCCTCCAGTTTGAATCTGTGCAAACGGTCATTGACGAGATAGTCTATGCCGCCGTTTTGCAGGGTCCGTATGCCGTCCTCCACGGCGGGCATCCATTCGCTGTTCTGCCCAGGGCGCTGCTTGTAGTTGAGGTTGTTGGCATTTGCAAAGGCCGACAGGCGCGAGTGTGCCGTATATCTCAGCGCAAAGAGTCGGCCCAGATAGCGTTCGTCCGTGCCGCCGCCCCCTTCCAGGTTTGCCATCCACCCTATCTGGTAGTCCTTCTTCAATTTCACGTCCATGACCAGCATTTCGTCGCCTACGTTTCTGCCCATCAGTTGTCCCAGGCGGCTCATTTTGTCGTACACCCTGATGTCCTTGACCATATAGGTGGGAAGGTTTTCGAGCATGACGGAGCGGTCTTTCTTGAAGAAATCCTCGCCGTTGAGCAGGAGACTTTCCACCTGTTTGCCGTTGACAAAAATGCGTCCGTCTTCCTTCAGTTCCGCACCGGGCAACTGGCTGATGAGCGCGTCCAGCATCGAACCTTCCTCCAGTTGGAAGGCATCGGCATTATAGACCACGGTGTCGCCTCGCATATAGAATTTCACCTTTGTGGCTTTCACCACGGCCTCGTTCAGTTTTACCTCGCGCGGTGTGCGCTTCATGAGGATGGGCGTGTGCAGGATGGCCATCTCGCTCCTTCGCAGTTTCTCGATTTTGTAGGGAAGGGTCACGGGCTCGTAGTTATCCTTGCTCAGGCACAGGGTGTATTCGCCCGCCTCGGGGAGGGGCAGCGCAAAGACGGGTTGCAAATTGCACACATTCACGTTGTCCACGATGGTCCATTCAAACACCAGCGTGCTGTCCTTGGCGAAGAGTTGCGTCTTCACGCCAATCAGCGGTCGGCGCGTCACGTTGTCCAGCACCTGTCCATAGAGCAGATGATATTCCTTGCTCATCAAGTCGTCTGTCGTAATCAGCGGTTTCTCTTGCGCACGAACAGAGAGAGGGAGGAGGAGCAAGCAGAGCGTGAGGATATGTCGTAGCATTTTCGAGTGGATTTAGGGGATTCAATAGGTAGGAAGGAGATAGCGTCAGGACACAATTACGGCTATCGCACCTTGTTTTTGGGCTTTCATTCGGACGCGTAGCAGTTACGCTCCCGCTGAAAGCCGAAATTTTCGGCACGATAGCCGTAACGTTATAGGTTTAGTTGATAAGTATTCCCACAGATACAGTTTGGAACTGCGGGCCCCAGTCTTTCTGGAAGGCACTCACGGGCGTGTACTTCACGAAGAGGCCCACGTGGTGGATGGAGATGCCTGCCTTGATGTCGGGACAGAATTGCGTGGTGTGGATGCCGCGGTGGAAATCCTTCACGGGCTCGCCGGCAGCGTCCGTGTAGTGCGTCTTGATGCTCGAGCGGGTGACGAAGCGCAGGTTTACGCCGAGGAAGACGTGCGATTTCTTCGCAAACGTGTAGTTGTAGCGCAGGGGAATGTAGGGGCCGAAGGTCTTCAGCTGCGAATAGTCGGGCGTACTCCCTGCGGGATAGGCGCTCAGGAGGATGGCATCGGGCGTTTTCTCAAAGTGCTGTTTGCCCGTCAGCTTCAGGCGGCGCCAGTTGAGGCCCAGACCGAAGTCGAATGAATGCTTGCGGTTCTTCAGTCGCTGTCTGAAATAGGCCAGGTCCCAGTCGATGTCGATGCTTGCGCCGATGGAGGTGCCCATGTGGTCGGGCGCGTTGGTGGGAATCATCCATCCGAGGCTCGGCAGGGCGACGTTGAACTCGCTGCTGCTGGGTTGGGAGGTCTTTTGGGGGTTCAGCGGGAAATTAAAGTTCATGCTGTTCACAAGCAGTTCGGAAGCCTTGATACGCTCGTAGCTGTCGGGAAGCAGCGTGAGCGTTTGGCGATACGAACTGTCGTCGGCCATGCCCTCAATGTTGACGCGCCAGATGCTGTCCTGCGTGACGATGAGACGGTGAACCTCGCTTGCGTCAACGATGGTGTCGGAGATGGTCGTGGCAGCCACGGGCAGGGCCGTCAGTAGGCAGAAGAGTATGGATAAATAGGTTTTCATGGTTTGTGGAAGGTTTAGGGTATGAATAAATATTGATATTGATGAATTTTCAGAACATAGATTTGAGTTCGTTGGCCGACGCCTTGCCTTCTATATATATAAGGTGTATGTCCTTGCCGCCATCGTGGCTTGCGCCCTTGTTGCGGTAGATGATGTAGCGGTGTGTGCCGCCTTGCAGGTCGGAGAGCTGGCAGAACACATAGTAGAGCCGCTGGCCGCGCCGCATGATTTGTTTGTCCTTCGAGGAGGCAATGTCTGCCGTGATGTGCTTCTCGAAAAGCTGCACGTCCGCCGCGGTCGGCTGTCCCACTTGCACGCTGCGGAATCGGGTCAGGTTGTAGCTCTTCAACTGTTTGCCGCTGAGCAGAATCGTCGTGACGTCCTGCCGCTTGGCCAGCGGAGAGTCCTTACCAAACAGGGTGGCGATGTGCAAACCCTGTTGGGCCGCCAGGGTGGCAGGCAGGAGTATGAACAGGAGGATGAGTATGCGTTTCATAGGGTAGAGAGAATTATTCACTGGGAGTTTGAAGCATATCGGAGAGCTGTGCGCCCACGATGTCCGTTTCCTCGTCGGCCGCCATCGACGAGAGGCTTTCGCGCATCAGGTCGAGCACCTCGGCTTGGTCCGTGATGCGCTCGCCGCCCACGTAGGCAATGCACTGGTCGGGCTGGGCGGTGGACGCGGGGCGCAGGTCGTGCCACAGGAAGCCCGCTCCTACGGCCAGGCCCACGCAGACGGCTGCCACGGCAGCGGCTTTCCATCGCGGGCGGCGGCTTTGCGCTGGCCGCGTGGCCGCCTGCCGTCCCATCGCCGTAAAGGAGAGGACAGCGCGCAGGCCGTCCCATTCGGCATCTGCGCCAGCAGGCGAGCAGACGAAGCGGAGGAGCCAGTCCTCCTCCTCGCGCGTGGTCTCAGCATCCAGATAGCGGGCCGTCAGGAGGCGCGCCGTATCGGCTGCTTGCGGGTGTGAGGGGTTGGGAAGGAATGGGCGTGTCATGAGGGTCGGGGTTTAGAGGTTGGGGAAAGGGAGGCGGGCGGCGCATCGGCCTTGCCCGTAGCGTGGAGTGCCTGGTAGGTTTGCAGAATCTTGCGGCGGGCGCGTGAGAGGTGCATGCGTACGGCAGTGGGCGTGGAGTGGAGTTCGGCGGCGATGGTTTCAAAACTTGCGCCTTCGTAGTCGCGGCGCCGCAGTACCCATTGCTGGTCGGCGGTGAGCGCCTCCGCTATCAGCCGTTCCACTTCTATCCATCGCTGTTGCGCTTCCGCTTGTAGTTCTTGCCGTTCCCATTCGGGCGGTTCGCCACCCCCGAGCGCGTCGGGGCTTTCGTCAATGTCGAGGGTCGCCTTGCGTTTACGGAGGATGTCAATGCTGACGTGGCGTGTCGTTGTGGTGAGGATGGCTGCCGCCGCTCCGTCGTCGTGAAGCTCGCTGCGGCGCGTCCACATCCGGCAGAAAGCATCCTGCACCGCATCCTCGGCTTCCATCCGATTGCCCAGAATGCCCTGTGCCACTTGCAGCAACCGCCTCCTCATCTTGCCGAAGGCATCCATCAGCACACCGCCGCCAGCCGCTTGCCGAGGCGGCGTGCGGCCATCGTTTTCCGACGGCTGGGGAGGGGAGAGGGAAGGATGGTGTGTGGACATAGGGTGGATGGATAGTGGAGGGGAGCGGCCGCAAGCTTGTGCGTTTGTGTAGGGAAGAGCATCGCCTGCCGAGCGAACCAAGATAAAAGGGGAGGAAAGCATTCGGAGCAAAGCCGCCAAAGCCTCCCCCGCCGTGCCCCTTCTATAAGGATAACGCGGCCTCCGCCATTTTGTAACAGGTTTCTCGCTGCTTTTTTTGCGGAAACCTTGCATTTTTTGCAGAAACCCGCACGATTTTCGCGAAAGCCAGCACAAATGTAAGGATTTCTTAGAAATCGCGTAACTACTCTGGTCGCTCATCATTGAAAGAGAATGTACCGCACGTTGCGAGTAACGTGCGGTACATTCTCTTTCAATGATGAGCAATCTAAGTAGTTAGCTAAAACCACTAATACCAGCCATCGTCGTCGCCTTCCTCCTCTGTGGTGCTGCCGTTCTTGAGGTGCTCCAACTCTTCGGGCGTATATTCGTCCTCGTAGCGCTGTTGGATTTCACCGTCCTCGTTGTCAATGGGCAGGTTCGGGCTAATCTGGATGGGCGCGAAGGTCTTGTCGTAGAAATCTTTGTATTCGTCGAAGCTGTAGGCGGTGCCTAGGAGTTCCAGGTTGGCTTGCGAGATGATGACTAGGCGGGCCTGTTGCAGTTTCTGGCTCAGGCTGGGCACGGCTATCAGGCGCTGGGCATAGGCGTGGGCTTCGTCGTAGTTGTGGAAGCCAGCGATGCGCAACTGTGTGATTTCGCGGTCGCGGGCAAAGGTCATCTCGAAGTTGCGCACCATGAACCCTGTGAAGTTGAAGTGGGCCACGTCGTAGAGCAACTGATTGTCGTTGAGCGAATCCGTTGGGTAGGCAATGAGGCAGACGAAGGGCACGAGGCGGTCGGGCTGTAGGGCTTTGCCTTGAGCGAGGCTGTCGGTCTCTTGGCGCGCCGCGCTGCTGCGTCGCGACCAGAGCGAACCCACATCGAAGTTGCCGCTGCCCAGAGTGCGCCCACTTTCAATGCCCTTGACGATCATGCCCGCCATTTCGCTGACATCGCTCTTCGGGTAATTCTTGACGAGTTGCCGCAGTTCGTCGGCCACGTCCTTGCTGTCGTCAGTGCCCAGTCGGCTCAAGGCATGTACGAAGATGAACTTCGGACGGTTCGCGCCGTTGGGGAACTTCGCCGTCGAGAGTTCGTAGTTGTCGTTCACCTCGGCCTGGCTGTGGTTGCGGTAGGCCTGATACGTGGCACGATAGAGCGAGTCCTCAATCGCCAGACCGTGGCGCGCGAAATATTCGTAGTCGGGCGCGGTGATGACAGCCGTCATAGTGCCTGTGGGATAGTGTTGCGCCAGGAGATTGCGGTAATGGTTGGCCATCTCCTTGTTGCCCCAGCGCGAATAGAGCAGGAAGAGTTGATAGAAGGCGTCCTCGCGCTCTGTGCAGTCGGGATAGTCGTTGCAGAGGCGCTGGAGGGTGCGCGCGGCGAGGGGGAAGTCCTCCAGTTTGTCCTTCTCGATGATGCCCGCATTGTAGAGACCATCGCGGATAATGTCGTGGGCAGCCGCCTTCGCTTCTTCGGTGAAGGGAATCTGCTTGAGATAGTAGGCGCGCTCGTGGGGATCGTTGGCCAGCGAGTCCTCGGGCGCTGCGGCCAGAGCGCTCGAATCGTTTTGCAGGGAATCCTGAAGGGCCGCCAAGGAATCCTCGGCCGCATAGTCATAGCCCTCGTCGTTGCCAGCCGTGGCTAGGACGGTTTTGTTGGCGCGTCGCCAGTCGTCTTCGTTCTTGCGGCGTCCCCATTGGCGGAGGAAGTCCTGCTTTCCCTGCTGAACGGCTTGCACATTGTAGAAGTACCAATCCTGCTTTTGCTGGTTGTTGTTCTGGTTGTTGTTCTGCTGCTGTTGCCCCTGCTGACGGTCCATCAGTTGGAAGGTCTGTCCGTTCTGCTGTCGAGCAGCGGCGGCACTGTCGGCCTTTGCCTTTCGCGCCTCTTCCTCCTGGCGCTTCAGTTCGGCGATGACGCGGTCGATGGCAGCGTTGCGCTCGTCCTCACTGGCGGTGGAGAGCCACAGGAGGCTGTCCTGCAACTTCACGGCCGAGGTGTGGGGCACCAGTTCGTCGAGGATTTTCGAGCGGCGGGCGATGTCGGCATAACCGTCGTACTCCTTGTCAATCATACCGAGGGCTTCGGCGTAGCATTTCTGGGCTTTTTCGTAGTCGGCACGCTCCCAATAGAGCCCCGCGAGGCGGAGGAGGAGCACACCCTTCTCAATGCCCGAGCGCGTTCCCTTCTCGCGGCCCTTCTCGTAGGCACCGATGGCCTTGGCCGTGTCGTTCTGGGCCATGTAGATATTACCCATGGCGTAATACACCTGGTCGAGGTACTCCTTATTATTATTAGAGCGGGCCATGCGTTGCAGACGGCTCACCATCTTGCGGGCCGTCTTGGCGTCGGCAAGCACTTCCGTTTGCAGGATGCGGGCATTGAAGGCCAGTTCGTAGGGCGGATTCTGCTTCAGACACTTGCGGAGGGCCTTGTAAGCCTCCTGCTTGTTGCCCAATTCGCGATGAACCTGCCCGAGGAGGAAGTAGAGGCGCGCCTTGGGCAGTTTGCGACGCTCGGCTTTGGCCGCCTTTTGCAGGAGGGGCACAGCCTCGGCATATTTCCCTTGACCCAGGAGGAGGTCGGCCTGCGTATCGTTGAGGGTCTGGCGGAGGCCGGACGGAATCGTATCGCGCAGGGCGCGGCCCAGGGCATCCTCGGCATCGTAGTACCACTCCAGGGCCGTGTAGGAGCGCGCCAGCCAGAGGCGGGCTTCGTTGGCCACGATGGGTTCAGCTTCATAGAGGCGCGTGATGTAGGAAAAGGTGGATGCGGCACCGATGAAGTCGCCCTTCTGATACTGCGCGCGGCCCATCAGCAGCCAAGCGTTTTTCAGGAAGGGGTTGAACTCCTTGCGCTTCAGGTAAGCCTTCGTCTTGGGCGAGCGCGTTTTGTTGGCGGAGAGCACGGGTTTTTTCTTGATGGAGTGCAGGTGGATGGCTTTCTCGCTCTTCGTGATGGCCGTCTCAAAGTTGGAGGCCCCCAACTGCGCCGATTTCGTATTCTCCACGATGAAGAAGGGCAGCATTTCGGTATAGTTGTCCTTATTGCCCGCCTCCTTGGCAATCATTCCCTCCTTGTAGGCTTCGTTGCCGTTGTGGTAGGTATTGAAGCGCGCCGTGAAGGAATGCCAGAAGCGGCTGCCCGACGTATTTTTCTTGGTCGAACAACCTGTCAATAGCACGAGGCACAGGAGGAGCAGGGGAAGACGTTTCACTAGGTGAGGAGTTTTTTTGGGAGAGATGGATTATTTTCCGCGCAACTTTTGGAGAAGGCGGCCAGCAAAGTAACCGCTGATGGACAGGAGGATAATGGCGGCGCCGCAGGGCACATTGAGGGCATAGGAGAGCCACAGGCCACCGAGACAGGCCGCCAGGGCGAACACTGCACTGAGGAGTATCATCCCGCGGAAGGTGCGCACGAAGAGGGCTGCCGTAGCCTGAGGCACGGACAAGAGGCTGATGACCATCACAATGCCCACCAGGCGCAAGCAGGCCACAATGGTGAGGGCGGTGAGCACGGTCATGCCGATTTCGATGGCCCGCACGGGCAAACCTTGCGTCACGGCAAAGTCGCGGTCGTAGGCCACGGTGATGATGGCGGGCAAGAGGAGCACGTAGGTGGCTCCCGCGATGAGCGTCAAGCCTGCCGTGAACCACAGGTCGGTGCGCGTGATACTGAGGATGTCGCCAAAGAGGTAGAGCGGTAGGTCGGTCATAAACCCAGGCGTGAGGTAGGACGCCAGGATGCCGACACTCATGCCGAATGTCCAAAGCATGGCAATGGCGGAGTCCTCCCGCAGTTTTCCTTTCGACAAACTATCAATGGCCAAACCGCTCAAAAGGGCGAAGCCTGCCGCACCCAGCAGGGGCGAAAAGCCGAAGTACGCGCCCAGTCCCACACCGCCCAACGACGCATGGGCCACGCCGCCGCCAGCAATCACCATGCGGCGCGTCACCACGTACGTGCCCACCATCGCACAGAGGAGCGAGGCTAGGAGCGAGCCTATTAGGGCGTTTTGTAGGAATAGGGGCATTTTTTCAATTTGGAATTTGGAATTTGGGATTAACTTTGCGCCTTAGGCGCAAAGCACAGGGGACGCCGCGACCGCAGGCATCATCCGCAGGGCCTGCCGTCACTGGCCGCGCCGTTCGCCAACGATGAGCAGCACCTCGTCCTTCACCTCGTCGGGCAGTTCAACGCCGCGGAGCGTGAGGGAGCGCACCCAGCCCGCCACCTCGTCTTCGCGCATCGTGTAGAGGACTTCGCGAAAGGCTTCGGCCTCTTCGGGCGTATAGGCATTGGACGGACGGGAGCGGAAGGCGTCAAGCTCTTCGTCGTCGTAGTATTCAATGTCCTTGGATACGGCGGCCAGCATACTGTCCTTCTCGCACACCTCGTGCTGACCGCAGCAACCATCGGCTCTGGCGGGCTGCACGGTGGGCATCTCGCTGATTTCGCCGCGGCGCAAACGGCGGCGGTTGTACGCATTGCGCAACCAGCCCGCCACGAGGGCGAACAGGGCAAGCAAGAAGAGAGAAAACGCAAGGATTTTCATGGTTTAGCGAAGTAGAGATTGTATGTCCTCCCAGAAGGAAGGATAGGACTTGCTCACCACCTCGGCATTGGCCACCAAGAGGTCTGGGAAACGATAGGCCGCTGGGGCAAAGGCCATCGCCATGCGGTGGTCGTCGTAGGTGCGTATGGGTGCTAGACAGGGCGGCGGGGCAACGGCAGCTGGATGGTAACTGATGCTGTCGGACGATGACGTGAGGACAATGCCCAACTTCGCCATTTCGGCCACTAGGGCGGCTATGCGGTCCGTCTCCTTGATGCGTAGCGAGGCTAGGCCCGTAAAACGGAAAGGCACTTGGAGGAGGGCGGCCGTGACCACCAGTGTCTGTGCAAGGTCGGGGCATTGGCTGAAATCCACCTCCCACGGCCCGCTGGGGCATTCCCGTCTTCCCTTCGTCAGGCGTACACCCTCTGCCGTCCACTCCGTGTGGACACCCAAGGGGCGAAACAATTCGGCCACCACGCTGTCGCCCTGCAACGAAGGTTGGCGGAGGCGCGGCAGACAAATCGCTGCTTCGCTGTCGGGCGCGAGGGCCACCATTTCGTACCAATAGGAGGCTGCGCTCCAGTCGGCTTCAATCTCAAAGGGGCGGTCGGGGGCAGAGAGCCCAGGCTCCACGCGCAGCGTCTGACCATCCTGCCATTGCGCACGCGCACCGTAGGCCGTCAGTAGCCCGAGGGTCATGTCGATGTAAGGCCGCGAGGCAATCGCACCATCCAGCTCGAGGGTCAGCCCCTCGTCCAGCGAAGGGGCGATGAGCAGGAGCGCGCTGATATATTGCGAGCTCACCGTGGCGCGCATCGTCACCCGTCCTCCGCGCAGGCGACGGCCGCAGATGTGGAGCGGCGGGCAACCATCACAGTCGGCATAGCGGATGTCGGCGCCCAGACTGCGCAGGGCGTCCACCAGGATGCCGATGGGCCGCTGGCGCATACGCGCTGTGCCCGTGAGGGTCACGTCGGCACCAGGGCGGGCGGCAAAGAGGGCGGTGGCAAAGCGCATGGCCGTGCCTGCCGCTTGGATGTCAATCAAACCCTGCCCCTGCTGCAAGGCGGCTTGCATGGCTCGCGTATCGTCGCAGTCGCTCAGGTGGAGCGGCAAGGCTCCTCCGCTGATGGCGGCCAGCACGAGGGCGCGGGCCGACAGGCTCTTGGACGACGGCAAATGAACTGTGCCGCGCAGTCGCTGGGGCAATATGACGGGCAGGGGCGTTGACATTATGCCTGCAAAGGTACATTTTGGTGCGGAGATAGCCAAGGTGAGGACTGATTTTGTCCACCTGCTGGCACAGAGTGGGCCCAAGATGGCAAGGATTTTCCCAACGAAGGGTAACAACGCAGGTGACCTCGGCATGAATTTTGGCGAAACCTCCTATTATATAAGAGTGTTCCAAAATCTGTGGCAACCCAATCCCATCGAGAAATGCCAACCCTTCAAATTTCCGCCTCGTAATATAATACGCGCCAGACCCCGTCTGCTGCAAATCGCTGCAAATGGACAGTTGAGGGAGTGTTGCGAAATGTTAACGCGATTTGGATTTCGGCGGAAAATGTATTATCTTTGT
>CAMBWV010000002.1 GCA_945871755.1 uncultured Bacteroidales bacterium | reverse complement strand
GCTACGCTCCCTCACAAAAAACAAAAACCTACGGCACGATAGCCAAAAATTCATCACAAGCTAATTTATAGAACCTACCTTAAAATAAAATGCGCTAACATTACCGAAAAGATAACTGCGGCAATGTTAGCGCTGTTAGATAATGAGAGGGGACTTTTATCTACCCCGTTGATAGGTGATTTCGTAGAAGCAGGCATAGACATTGTTCAGGGCATCGCTCTGTCCTTCGGTGCTGGGAACGATGAGGCGCACCTTAGCTATCTCCTCGTCGGGAGCAGACTGGCGGCCGATGCCAATAAAGGTCAAAGGAACCAGCCAACCGCTGGGGACAGCCTTGCTACCGTAACGGGCCTGGAGTACGCCACTGGTAAAGGAGGCTGTGAATGTGCCACTTGTATTGACAACGGTCATCACGTCGGGAAGTGTGGCGTAGTCAAGGGTGGTGTTAGTGCTGGTGATGGAGTCGGCGGCTATATTAAACTCAGTGAAACGGGTGAGCAGTGTGGCACGCTCGCCATCTTGCAGCTTATCACCGACACCTCGGCGCACAATCTGCATATAGATGCCCGAGCCCGAGAAAAGAACATACTCGTTTTGCGAAACGTCAGTCGTGCTATCGTTTGCGTAAAATTCGCTTTCGCTCAACACCTTGATATTGCCTGGAACGGAAAGGAAAACTTCGCCCGAATCGGGGTCTCTCACCTCGGTGCCGTTCTTGAGGAAGGACTCCACTTGCTTGCGTTCGCGCTTGCGGCGGTCGGCATAAGTTTCGTCATCTTCGCAGGACGTGAAGGAGAGAGAGGACACCAGTACCAAGGCCAGCAAGCAGGTACAGGAGATAATGGTGGAACGGAACTGCTTCATGGAATATTGAATGATTTCTATTGTTACGATCGGTTTATTTAGGTTGGAGCTCGGGAATACGGAGCGTAGTGCCAGCGTGCACATAGTTAGCATCCTTCAGACCGTTGTAGGCGGCAATGTAGGCAGCGTAGGACTTACTGCCATATTCCTTCTCGGCAATACTCATAAGCGTCTCGCCGCGAGAAACGACATGGGTAGAACGTGTACCCGTAATCTTGTAACTGCCACGACTAATCTGCGGCAACGACGATTGTTTGGCAGGCTGTTGCTTTACCTCTTGCGGAGTTGGCTTTGCTTCGGCAACTGTCTTTTCTATAGCAGGGGCTTTCTTGGCGGCAGCCTGCTTGCTGTTGACGATCGAATCCACATTGGCGGGCGTGATCAGGTCCACGTCGGTGGTATCGGAAGCGAGTTGGTTGTCCGTGGCCGTCGTGTCGGCAACGTACGTATTCTCCTCATCATCGATTTGTTGCGTTTCTTCGCTGCGGGTAGTTACCTTGGTGTTCGTAAAATAATGCGACAGGAGGCTCAAGGTAAAGGATGCTAGGGAAAAGAGGACGACAAAGAGAACGATAGAGATGGTTTTCCAACGCTTGAGTTTGCGCATTGCCTTGGGGCCGACTAGGTATTGCATTCCCTGCTCGGTATCAATAGCTATAATGGAGTCAGAATCCTCTTCTACGGGCTCTTCCTCTGCTTCATCCGTTTCAGATTTCTCTTCTTCCATTTCTGACTCCTGCGGGATGGAGGAAGCCAACGCCTCGGGTTGGGGTATTGGCGGAAGTATATTTGAATCGGCGTCTTCTTGTGGCTCTGCGGAAGGCTCATCTGTTTGGATGGCTGGCTCTTCGGGTTCTTCTTGGGTTGTTTCCTCAGAAGTAGCCTGTTCTTCTTCGACTGTGGGTAGCGGAATTGGCACAACTATTACCTGCTCTTCGCTGGTGGATGTTGGTTCGGGAACTGCCTCGGCGATAGTACCAGGTTCCTCTGTGGGAAGCGCTTCGTCATTGGCAACTGGTAGCGAGGATTCCTCTTCGGTAAGTTTTGCTTCGGCTGGCTCAGTTTCGCTTGGAGCTTCTAGGCAGGGTGCCTCTTCTTTTACTTCCTGTTCTGTTGGTACAGCCTGGGGCGTTTCAGTGGGAGGAACTTCCGATACCTTGATTTCTTCTGCGGGAATTTGCGCTATCTCTTCAATAGTATTTGCTAGTGGTTCAGCAGTCGTAACATCTTCCGCCTGTTGCTCGAAATCTTCGGGAACAGTGCATGCCTCTAGTTCCTCAATGGCGGTTTCGTCATTGAGAATAACGGTTTGGAAATGCGAGAAGGGGCGATTCACCAAATCTTTTAGCGAGGTGTCGGGCGTGAAGGACACTTTAGTATGGCCGTTGATTTGGAAACGCTCGCCAGTGTTGATATTAACACTTTCGCGCTGGCCAACCTCCACGAGTTTGAAGGTGCCAAAACCTTTAATCTTGACATATTGGTCGCGCTCCAGTCCCTGCTGGATGACGTCGAAGAATGAGCGCACGAATTGCTCAGCCTCGCGCTTGGTGATACCACTGCGGCGGCTGAGGAAATCGGCTATATCTTGTAGGAGAATCTTATTGTCCATAGGAAGGGGGCTAATTAGGTACGTTCAATCATTCGTCTAATGGGAAAGGCGGTGTTATTCTGAGGCACCCACCTTGATGCGGTCCTTGAGCGAAGAACCGGGACGGAACGACAATACGAGTTTAGGAGGAACGAGCATGCGCTGCTTCGTCGTAGGATTGTTGACAATACGCTCCAATTTCTTCTTGACTTCAAACGTACCAAATCCTTGTACGGTGAAGGACGTACCATCGTCGGCGTGGTCGGCAAACTCTTGGATAAATTCCTCAATGAGGCGTTTCGTTTCCTTCAATGAAAGTCCTGATTGGGAGGCCAGTGTATTTACGAAATCTTTATTATTCATATCGGGGGGCTAGCTTATGGACAGTATAATATATATATGGTATAGTCAAGAAGGAGAATGGGAAGTATTTCGGCAATATGAGGGGTTAGGCTTCTGCGGGAACTACCTCCGCAAAAAGGTCGAACACCTCTGTATCGGTGATGCAGGCATTGCAGAATTGGCCAGGCTGGAGGTCGGCACTATCGCAGCGAATCAGTACCTCGCAATCCACTTCGGGCGAATCGTACTCCGTACGTCCTACGTAGTAGTCGCCTTCGATGCGGTCAATCATCACGCGGAAAGTTCGGCCTATCTGTTCTTCTGCCCATAGATTGGCAATCTCCTCTTGCGCTTCCATCAGCATATCAAGACGGCTGTCCTTTACATCCTGGGGAATGTCGTCCGTGTAGTGCTGGGCAGCATAGGTACCCTCTTCTTCGCAATAGGCAAAGGCGCCCATACGCTCAAACTTCACCTCGCGAACGAAATCTACCAGCTCCTCAAACTGCTCCTGCGTTTCGCCAGGGAAACCAACCATCAGGGTTGTACGGAGGCTGATACCTGGCACTTCGCGACGCATTGCCTGAATGAGGTCGAGGGTTTCTTGGCGTGTGGTATGGCGACGCATGCGCTGCAACACCTCGTCGTTGATATGCTGGAGGGCAATATCGAGATATTTGCAGACCTTGGGTTGCTCGCGCATGACACGAAGAAGGTCCATCGGAAAGTTCGTGGGATAGGCATAGTGCAGGCGAATCCATTCCACGCCAGGAAGAGCGGCCATTTTCTCGACTAGTTCAGCAATAGCGGGACGGCCATAAAGGTCCAGGCCATAGCTGGTCAACTCCTGTGCAATCACCTGAAACTCCTTCACACCTCTTTGGGTAAGCATTTCCACTTCGGCAAGAATATCCTCCATGGTACGGCTAGTATGGCGGCCCGTAATGATGGGGATTGCGCAATAGGCGCAGTAGCGATTGCAACCTTCGGAGATTTTGATATAGGCGTAGTGGGCAGGCGTGGTCAGGACGCGGTCAGCAGGTGCAGTTTCGCAGGAAGTGGTGGACGTAGGAGAGCCAGCAGCATCAAGGTCGTTCACCAATTGCGCCCAGTTGAACTTGCCATAATACTTGTCAACTTGCGGAATCTCCTGCTCCAACTCAGCCAGATAGCGTTCGGACAAACAGCCCATGACGTAAAGCTGGTTCAACTGGCCATCCTCCTTGAGTCCACAAAGTTCGAGAATCATATTGATGCTTTCTTCCTTGGCATCTCCGATAAATCCGCAAGTATTAACAACGGCTATATCGCCGTGTACCTGTTCAGGATTATGATAAATGGTATATCCGTGGGATTGGAATAGATGGAGCAACTGCTCGGAATCCACAAGATTCTTCGAGCAGCCCATCGTAATAATATCTACTATACGAGACACGTTGATAGGGTGTTATTGAAACGTTACTTTTGAATATCCTCCATGCTGAAGAGGGCATCTACAAAATCGCGACGATTGAAGGGCTGGAGGTCCGTCATCTTCTCGCCCAGACCAATGTATTTGACAGGCACGCCCAACTGATGGGAAATACCGATGACTACGCCGCCCTTGGCAGTGCCGTCTAATTTGGTAATGGCTAAGGCTGTCACGTCCGTAGCCTTGACAAACTGCTTAGCCTGCTCGTAGGCGTTCTGGCCAGTGGAACCATCGAGCACGAGGAGAACTTCGTGGGGCGTGTCAGGCACAACCTTGCGCATCACGTTCTTGATTTTCGTCAACTCATTCATGAGGCCAATCTTATTGTGAAGGCGACCAGCCGTATCAATAATCACAACATCGGCATCATTGGCAACGGCAGAAGAAAGCGTGTCGTAAGCAACGCTGGCAGGGTCGCTACCCATTTGCTGTTTCACAACGGGCACACCAACACGTTCGCCCCAGATACAAAGCTGTTCGACAGCGGCAGCACGGAAAGTATCGGCAGCACCCAGATAGACCTTCTTGCCAATCGCCTTAAACTGATAGGCCAATTTGCCGATGGTCGTGGTCTTGCCCACACCATTTACTCCTACCACCATAATAACGTAGGGCTTTTTATCGGTAGGAATGGTGAAGCCTTCTTCCTCTTCTTCGCTGCTAGGCACGAGTAGTTCGGTAATCTCTTCGCGGAGGATATTGTTCAATTCATCCGTGCCGAGATACTTATCACGAGCCACGCGATCCTCAATGCGGTGGATAATCTCAACGGAAGTATCGACACCAATGTCGGAGGTGATAAGCACGTCTTCGAGATTATCGAGCACCTCTTCGTCAACCTTGGATTTACCGACAACGGCGTGTGCTATTTTGCTAAATACACTTGTCTTGGTTTTCTGAAGACCGGCATCAAGAACTTCCTTTTTCTCTTTCTTAGAAAATAATTTGCTGAATATTCCCATACAATTTTATTAGAATTCCCCAGAAGAATAGAATGACAGAGACGGGGAATTGAATTATTTCTTCGGTGAATTGGTTGCTTTTATTGTTTGCAATGATAGCGAAAGGCGAGAGTAAGATAAAAGGAAAGCCATCGGTTTTCCTTTTTATCATGCCTAGCCGCATCCTATCTTCTGCAAAGATAGTAATTCGTTATGAACTATAATCTACGAACAGACAGTTTTTTGCTTTTTGATGTGCAGAGACAAACCTTGGCAGGTCGTCTGTTTTCTCTACTTAACAGTCCTAGGCTTGTTTTTACAAGAAATGGTAGGGCCGATTTATTGCTCTTTCAACCAATCTACCATAATCTGAAGTGCTTCGGGCGATATGGTTTCTTCGATTTCACCGTATTCATCTACTGTACCTTTTTGGCAATGTTGCAACAGGTGGTTCAGGTCGGGCAGGTCAACAATCTTGTGACCTTTTCCTTTCAGTCCCTTCTCCAATAGTCCCAGATGTTGGGCGCTATTTACTTGCAGGTCTTTCTTGCCTCCGATTGCTAAGACTGGGCAGGAGATTTTACCTAGTACTGCGCTCGGATTAACTTGCAAGAAGTATCTAAACCAAGGATTTGCTGCTTGCTTCATGGCCGTCTGGAAACTCTGCGACATGGAAGCGGGTAGCATCTCGGGCAGGGCTATCTCTTCGGGCTTCTTTCCTGCAATGATACCATCCAGTCCCTCCCCAAAAGCCTGCAGGTAGGCATTAATAATATCGTCAGGAAGGTTCGTCATGGCGTGCAACATGTCGTTGTTCTGTTGAAGAAGCGTTTCGCGGCCTGAAGCTACCATGCCTGACATGGACACAACGAAATCCACCTTTTTGTCAGCAGCAAGCAACAGCGCAATAGCGCCCCCTTCACTATGACCAAGGACGCCAACCTTGTTGAAACGCTGACGCACGAACTGAATGGCACAGGCAGCATCTTCCGTGAAATCTTGTGTAGTGTAATTGCTAAAAATGGCGGAGGCATCGCCATAAAAACGGTCATCATAGCGCAGCGTTGCTATCCCGTTGCGGGCAAAAGCATCTGCAATGACGGCAAAGGGTCTGTGCATAAAGAGTTCCTCATCACGATTCTGCTGTCCGCTACCTGTCACCAGAACTACTGCGGGCGTATTTTTCGTATAATTGGCAGGGAGAGTCAGCGTTCCGTTGAGGCTAACAGTTCCATTTTTGAACGTTACTTCCTCGGAGGTATAAGGGAAAGGAGGTTGCGGAGTCTGCGGACGCTTTGGCCCTTCCTCCATGCCAGCCTTCAGTAGCAGAGGAAACTTCATACCCGCCTGCATAAAGTTACCTTTAATCTGGTTGTCAGCCGTCAGTTTTCCTTCATAGCTAGCCCCTATCATGGAAATAGAAACCTTTACCTCGCCTGAACTGGATGGTGTCCATTCCGCCTTGATTCCCTTCACGCCTTGTTTGGGTGAATCCATGGTGCATCCCTCTGGGGAGAAATGAAAAACCAAGGGCAGTTTGGTACCCATCACATTGAGTTCTCCACTATAACTTCCTGATTGGGCACTTAAGGAAAGGGGTGCGCAGAGAACTCCTACGCAAAGAAGGAAGCGAGTAAGTTTCATAAGGATTCGGATTTTTTTATAAGGATGAACAAACAGGAACATTTACCAGAGGGCCTGCCTTATAGTTTGGGGGAGCAACGGCTCAGACAAATAGCCTATAGGGGAAAATGATACAAACGAAAACTTAAACGAGAGCCGCTAGCAAATAATATATGGGTACGTAGAGGCGTGTCGTTTTAGTTTTCGTTTGTAAGAGATGGTTCAATGATAGGCGAAACTACCCCACAAGACCCTGTTCCTGCCATTCGGCAAGGAGTTTTTGAGCGTCAGCAAGGGCAGTTGCATGATCAACTTCGTATTCCTCACAAAGCAGGTCAGCCACAGTTTCTGCGGTGAAATCGTCTTTTTCTTGCAGAGACGTCCATATATAGGCAGCTGATTCGTTGAGGTTGATGAGCTTACTGAAATTGAGATTGCGCAGACCTTCTGCGATAATTACTTTCTCTCCACAAACATCACGGAGGGTAAATTCTTCCTTAATTTTCATGTATATATAATATGGTAGGGTTATGGTTTTAATGAATTGACTAGAATTTGGATGCGGGGTACGGGAATCCGTCTATTCCTCAAATACCTAACTTCAGGAAAGTTCTGCGATAGATTGCCAGAAGCCAACGGCGGATGGGGTCAAGTCGCATCCAGAGGGCAGAATATATTCGCCATTTCTTGGAAGTGACGAGGTCAGGTGTCGTACGTCCCTTGCGCAGAAAACCGATGGCGATACCAATGACATCCTTGACCTGACAAGATTCCGTGCCATAGGCATTTCCATCTCCTTTGAGAGTGAGAGAATCTCCGTCACGGTGAATCAGGCGGTGTAGAACATAAACCTGCGGTGCTATCTCAGCCAATACCACATCACCGCGCTTCAATTGTTCGCGGTCGGGGGCATCGAGTATTACCTCATCTCGCCCATTATCAAGGAATGGCCGCATACTGAAACCATGCACACGGAAGGTCACGGTCTTTCCTGCGTCAATCCATTTCTTGACCTCAGGAATCATGATATGGTTGGGTTTAGAAATGCTCTTGGGCACTGAATGCAATTTACGGGTTAGAGTTGGGAAATTATTGCTCGTACACTTTAGCAATGGCTGCATGACAAACGCGGGCAGCTTCTTCGTCGGGACGGCATTTGAGATAGAACACGGGGACACGCTGGACTATTTCACTGATGGTATCGCAAATCAGGCGGTAGGAAGGTTTGTCCCAAATCATGGTGCTGCACGAAGACAAGATGCTGGCGAAGCCTTTGAGGGCTGGTTCGCGCTGGATGATATTCTCGGGGAATTGCTCCAAACGTACGATGGCGCGGGCAGGCACTTGCTTGTTCTTATAACAAGGCGTTTTGCCGCTCCAAGGCGTTCCATATACCCACACCGTGCCGTCTTCGGGGTGAAAACGTAGGGCGGGATTGTCATCGTTGAGCAGTTCGGTCTCGGGCAGATATGTCAACCATTGAACGGAATGCGTACTTTTGCCTGTACCACTCTTACCCAGGAAGAGATGACCTCCGCCATCCTTCATCGTCACGGAGGAGTGCATCAGAATAATATGGTGGTAAGCACCTGAGAAAGCAAAGGCTATCATCAGGGCATTGCCTAGTCCGAAGGAACGATTGGCTGCTTCCTCACCATAAAGCGTGGCTTCGCAATGGCGAAACTCTGCTGAGGCGCGCATGGCACAAGCAGAGCCACCTTGCACATTGCTAATGAGAATCAGATAGCCACCTTCGGGCAGGCGGTAGATGCCGTGATTGATGCCACCGCAATCAAATTGTCCCAGTTCTTCACCTTCTCCTTGGAAAGGAATAGGTTCACCATTGACCGTTAGCGTAAACATCAGATGGTCTGCTGCCTCTCGTCCGGAAACATTAAAGGGAGCGTACGATGGCATCAAAAGACGCACATCGTCTGCTCCTTTATAATCGACATCGAAATAGGACTCGGCTACACGAAAAAAGAGATGATTCATAGATTACTGAGACACGGTTTGAAGACTGCGAAATTGAAATTCTGAAGGTGTCAGTTCCACCAAGCGCACATGCTTACGATGGTTCAAGTCGCGACGCAAGCGGACGAACTTCTTCTCTAATTTACTGCGCGAGGTCCCATAGATGGTAATACACATGGTATGTCCGTTTTGAACGCCCAGCAAATACTGTTGAAGCTGGGCATCGTAGGATTCGCGGAAATGAATGAAACCTTTGTTGTCCAGTTCGGCGTTTCTCAACTCCTGTATGGGTGAAATATAAATAACGGTATCGTTCAGTGCCTCTGCATAGCCAAAGGCATACACCTTCTTGGGCGTATTCTTATCTCGGGCTTGTGCTGGCACGGCTGTCAAAAGAACACATGCCAGTCCTAAGACGCACACAAAAATTGCGCTAAGAGTTTTCTTCATGAGGGTTGGATTTTGCATTTGGGCACAAAAATAGTAATTTCTAGCGAGTTGGCAATCGCCAAGGACTGAAAACATGCTATTTTACCACGTTCTGAAACTTCACGGGTTGATATCCAGGTGCCTCACTGTTGACTGTGTGCTCAAATAGTACAGGTTCCTGATTGGGGTGGAAGGGTTGATAATCCGTATTCTTCACCACTTTATTATTGATAAACCGCAGGCCACTGACACTCTTGGCATACAGCAATGGGGCATCGAACGTTTCAAAGGTATTCTTCTCAATGACGATGCTGCCGAGCTTACCTCCGTGAAGGGGTTGCGTCTGGCGCGAGATGGCTGGCACTTCTGGATAGATAGATATGACGGCGTTGGTAAACTGGAAGAGGTTGGTCAATGCGTTGACAAACTTATTCTTGCGAATCACAAGGTCGTAGCAGGCACCGCTCTCGTACCATCCGTTGCAGTCTCCGCAAAGAACGATGGCAGAGCCCGACGTATGATCGAAGAGGTTCTTCTCACAAACTGTGCGGCGCGGCGAACTGAATAAAGCTCCGCGAGCACGGTTGTTGCGAATCGTATTTCCCTTGAACAGCACCGTCGGTGTCCAGTTCATATCCTCTACGCCGTAGAACCCTTCGCCCTTTATTTGAAGCGGTAAACGTTCTTTGAAGGTGGCAATAAACTCTTTGCATCCCTTTACTTCTCGCTTATCGGCTGGACGAATACTTTGGAGCGTGTAAGCGCCATCAAGGTATTGCATCTCCTTAGACTGAATGAACCGAATCGTATCGCCTGCATCGCCCCAAGCGAAGCCCCATGCCTGATTGTGACCATAGGCAAGGCGCAGCGTGCGGTCGTCTATGCGCTCCATGACTTTGAGATAAACGCCGTGCACATTGATAGCGTCATCCATCATTCCTTCGTACAGACCGCCCTCCGAAACAATCTTTCCCTTGCACTGCGAGAAGTGGGTGGCATCTGCCTGTGTCGTGAAATAGCGCGGGTCATCCTTGCCGCGCAAGCAGACATTAAAGCCTTTGAGCGTGATATCCTCTTGGCGCTGCACAATCAGTCCCATACCTTCTGCGTAATGCACGGTTACGTTGCGCAGGGTCGTTTGCTTATTGTCGGCCAAGAAGATGCCAGGATGCGGACGGTAATAAGAGCGCAGAGCTACTATCGTTGTAGGCACAAGTCGCTCGTCTTTCCAATGAGGTGCATGATAAGTGTCCTTCCCCGTGCAGGTCATACCATTTAAATTGATACCCAAGTCGGAGGTGCGATAAACAATATGCCTGCTCTCCTTCTCAAAAGCAATTCCTGTGTAAGGGGTTTGCGCCCAGTCTTCCCCATATACCTCGAAGTTTCCTTCGTTGGTCATGCGATGCTTCACCCACGGGGCAACGCGGAAAGAGATACCCTCCTCGCCATCATTGCGAATGACTTCTACTTGTGTGATTTGCGGGTCGGCAAAGTCTATGCGCAGGTTCTTGATGGTACAGTTCGTGCTGACTAACATCGCCAACGGCAACATACGCCCATGGCAAAGTATCTCTGTGCCTCGTCCGTCAATGGTCAGGTTGTTCCAACTGTCCAACCAAATGCCTATCCGCTTGGGCTGGTCTTGGTCATGGTTGGATATATACACTTCGTGCTTGGCAGCATCTCTTGCATGGAGTTTCCAAACGGCTTTCTTGGGCAGGAGGATAACGACTTCGTCATTCGCCGTTACGGTTTGGCGGATGCTATCCAACACGATTGCCAAGCGCGAACTGAGCAAACCTTGTCGGTTGGCTTCATTGAGTCCATATTTGGGTTGCGACAAGTCGATTTTTACCTTGCGCGCATGCAACGGTGCACAGATTAGGAGAAAAAGGAGGGAAAGGGGAAGGAGGTGCTTCGTCATTATAGGTAGTTTCTATAAATTAGTTTCAATGGAAGGTAGTGGTTGATAAGTAGAAATACGTGACGCACGTTGCCAGTTTATCCTAAGGGAAAACCTGACAACGTGCGGTTTACAAATACGTGGGCAATTATGCCTGTGCTTCTTCGTCTTCTTCGGGGACAATCAGTTTGTAGCCCTTACCATGGATATTGATGATTTCCACTTCGGGGTCGCCCTTCAAGAGTTTACGCAACTTAGTGATATATACATCCATCGAACGAGCATTGAAGTAATTATCGTCAATCCAAATGGTCTTCAGTGCGAAGTCGCGCTGGAGGATTTCGTTCATGTGGATGCAGAGCAGACCGAGGAGTTCGCTTTCCTTCGTGGTGAGTTTGGTCTGCTTGCCTTCGTGAGACAGAATCTGCTTCTGTGCATCGAAGTTGAAGCTACCCAACTTGAAATGCGTACGGTCCTTGTTCTTCTTACCATTCACACGGCGGAGCACTGCTTCAATACGGAAGGTCAATTCTTCCATAGAGAAGGGTTTCGTCAGATAGTCATCGGCACCAAGCTTAAAGCCATCAAATATATCTTCCTTCAGTGCTTTGGCTGTCAAGAAGATAATGGGTATTTCCTTATTTACTTGTCGAATATCCTTTGCCAAGGAGAAACCATCCTTCTTCGGCATCATTACGTCGAGCACGCAGAGGTTGAACTTTTCCTGAATAAAGGTCTTATAACCCATTTCGCCGTCAGTACAGAGTTCTGTGTCAAAACCCTTTGCCTGTAAATATTCGCGAAGGAGCATACCGAGGTTCTCATCGTCTTCGCAAAGCATGATTTTCATTCTCTCTTCCATAATCTTATAGTTTTAGGTGTTAGTAATTCGTTATATGGTTTATTTACAACTCGTTATATTATTTATTTAGAGAATAGGATTACCCTTCTTCCTCCTTTTGTTTCTGGTCTGCCGAAAGCGTTGGCAGAGTGATGACAAACTGCGTGCCTTTTCCCAATTCGCTTTCCACGTGGATAGAACCGTCCGAGGCATCTACAATACTCTTGACATAAGCCAATCCTAGTCCGAAACCTTTGACATCATGGCGATTTCCTGTGTGAACGCGATAGAAGCGGTCGAATATTTTCCGTACATTCTCGCGTTTGATACCAATGCCGTTGTCCGCTATTGTGATTTGTATGCGGCCTTGCTTGGTGTTGCGCGTGCTAATCTTCAGGGTTAGGTTGCGCTCGGCATCCCGGTATTTCACGGCGTTGTCCAAGAGATTGAAGAGCACGTTGGTAAAGTGCATCTCATCCACATATATATTAGAGTCTTTTGCGCGGAGGTCGGCAGAAATCTCTCCGCCTATGTTTTGCACCTTCAGACGGAAGGTGTTGACCAAGTCGCCCACAACAGCATGCAGGTCCAGTTCTTGTGGATGGAACTTCATCGCACCGCGGTCAAACATACTCATTTGCAAAACCTTGTCCACTTGGAACCGCAGCCGCTTGGTTTCGTCAATGATGATACCACTGATATGCTTGAACATGGCTTCGCTCTTTCCCACTGTTGGGTCGTTGAGCATCTGTGCGGCCAAGGAAATCGTTGAAATGGGCGTCTTAAACTCGTGGGTCATATTGTTGATGAAATCGTTCTTGATTTCCGACATGCGCTTCTGGCGAATGAGCAAGTAGGTCATGACCACGAATATAATAAAGAGGAAGACGGTGAAGAGGATTGCAGGTATCATGAACCGCACATTCGAGAAGAGGAACGTCTTCATTTCAGGGAAGTGTACGATTAGGATGCCCACCTGGGCTTTTTGGTCATTGGGATACAAGTCAATACGATAGGAGGTATAGGCTGCCCCCTCGTCCGAATAGTCAGCGCAACGGTAAACCTCGCGTCCATCGCTCGTTGTCACGCGGAAATGGTAATTGAGTTCGACACCATTATTGCGTAGGGCTACCTTGATGTTACGATCCAATTTCTTGAAATCCACACGTTCTGCCAGCGACAATGAAGATGGGGTGTACAATACAGTATTGACAACCTCATCCATCAAGTCTTTGCGGTGCATGAGTTGTCGAATGCTGTCGCGAAAAGCATCCATCCGCTTCTCGTTCATATAATATTGGTCATCCTCAGTGCCCAGCATTATACCAGTGCGGTGCATGGGGAGTTCCTTTATCTGGTCGATGTCGCTATGGGTATCGGTGGAATCATGCGCGGAAAGGATAATCTTCTCCAACTTGATTTGCGTTTCGTCAAGCTCCATCTTGCGAGCTGCCTGATAGAGGCTATGCTTGACAGAAGCATCAAACTGCCCTTTGCTCATATTGTACACTTCCTGGAAATAGCGGGTCTGAAGGACAAAGAGAGCGATAAAGGCAATGGCCGTCAGCAGTGAGACAATCCATATTGCCGATTTGCGGGAGGTATGTATTATTTTCGGTTTCACGAAGGCAAAGATAGAGAATAATCAGTAACAACTAACCATGCAATCACCCAGAGATATTAACAAAAAGACAAAAATTAACGCGAGATTGTGTTTTAGTTGCGAAATTCGCAAGTATCTAAGGAATTCTCGTCTGGTCAATACCATATTTTCTAAAAAAATAGGTTCTATCACTGAACCTATGGGTATTCAACATTAACTACACGCCTATTGTTCCAAAGAAAGCCAACCTGATAAGTACGCCTCGTAATATAATACACGCCAGACCCCGTCTGCTGCAAATCGCTGCAAATGATCCGTTGAGGGAGTGTTGCGATATGTTAACGCAATTTGGATTTCGGCGGAAAATGTTGTATCTTTGTACTAGCGAAGAGGAGAGAGCCCTAAACAAGCGGGTTTTCTCCTCTTTTTTTGGGCTAAAAAATGGGATTTTTACCTCAGAGATAAATTTTTTTACATTACTGAGAAATTTTTTTCTTGGAGTTTGCGGAAAATTTTT
>CAMBWV010000001.1 GCA_945871755.1 uncultured Bacteroidales bacterium | reverse complement strand
TTGCTCTACGTCATCCTCTCTCTCCTAGGCCGCTACGTGGACGTGGAGGTGCGCACAAACAAAGGCCGCGTAGATTTGGTCATGCAAGCTGCTGGCAAACTCTACCTCATGGAACTGAAAGTGGGCCAGTCCGCTGAGACCGCCCTCCAGCAGATTGACCTCAAGCAATACCCCGAACGCTTCGCCCTCAGCAACCTCCCCATCGTCCGCGTAGGCCTCAACTTCGATATGGAGACGCGAACCATTGCGGAATGGAAGATTATGGAATAAATTTGGTTCAGGAGGAAGCAGATTGACAGGATACTAGGAGCGTGCTGGGAAGGAAAGCACGCTCCTTATCTTTAGGATGGATTATAGGCCACACCCTTGTCTCTGCTTACACACGCCTATATTTTATATAAGGTATAGAAAACTGATGCGGAAATAAACCTCCTGCCGTGCCGCGTATCTAATAAAAGTAACAACACCTAAACGAACCGATTATGAAACTATTCCACAAGATTCACCTCTGGATGGCCTTGCCCTTCGGCATTGTGATGACCATCGTGTGCCTCACGGGTGCGCTGCTCGTCATTGAGAAACCCGTGACCACCTTGATTGACCCCGATTTCTACACTGTAAAGGTGGAAGAGCCTGTCCCAGAGTCTGCTCTCCAACCAGCCCCTCAGCGCACGTGCAATGGCGATTGCCAGAATTGCAAGACGGGATGCGGCGGCAACACTACTGAGGCGGCTCCTATAAAAAACGAGAAGGCGGAGCAACCCGTGAAGGCCGAGAAGGCCAAGCAGGGAGGCAAGCAGAAAAAACTGCCTTTCTTTGAGCATACGCTGAAACTCCACCGCTGGTTGCTCGACGCACCGAAGGCAAAAGGCGAGCGCACACTGGGAAAGACCATCGTCGGCATCAGCATTCTGCTTTTCGTGCTGGACCTGCTGACAGGCCTTGTTATTTGGTGGCCGCGCAAGAAGAAATCGTTGCGAAACCGCCTCAAGGTTGAGTTTGGCAAGGGCACGTCCCATTTCCTCTATGATTGCCACGTCAGTTTGGGATTCTGGACCTTGGCCATCTTGCTCCTCATCGCGCTAACGGGCCTCACGTGGTCTTTCCCCGTTTGGAGATACGCTTTCACGGGCCTGCTGAACACGATGGTAGATGAAAAAGAAATCCACGGCCTTATCTTCCAACTCCACACAGGCACCTGGGGCGGATGGTTCAGCCAAACTCTCTATTTCATCTGCTGCATCGTCGGTGCTTCGCTCCCGCTGACGGGCTACTACATTTGGTTGAAGCCGAAGCACAAGCATAAGAAACAACAATAAGGGCCACACGCCTCTATAAAAAAGTACCGCACAACCTCCATCGGGTTATGCGGTACTTTTTTATAGGTTTATGGTTGCGCGCTCAATGAAAGGAGGGCGCAAGGCGGGGTTATACAATACCTTGGGCCATCATGGCGCGTGCCACCTTCATAAAGCCTGCGATATTCGCGCCCTTGACATAGTTGATATAGCCTGTCTTTTCGTCGCGACCGTAGCGGAGGCACTGCGTGTGCACATCGCTCATAATCTGATGGAGTCGCTGGTCCACTTCATCGGCGGTCCAACTGATGTGCATGGCGTTTTGCGTCATTTCGAGTCCACTCGTTGCCACGCCGCCCGAGTTGACGGCCTTGCCAGGTGCGAAGCAGGTCTGCTGCTCTATGAAGTAGTCAACAGCCTCGGCTGTGCAGCCCATGTTGCTGACTTCGGCCACCAGTTGAACGCCATTTGCCACGAGTGCTTTGGCGTCTTCCAGGCCCAGTTCGTTTTGTGTGGCGCACGGCAGGGCGATGTCCACCTTCTGCTCCCATGGCTTGCGGCCTGCGAAGAAGGTAGCTTCGGGATAGCGCTCGGCATAGGGTTCAACGATGTCCTCACCGCTCAGGCGGAGTTCGAGCATATAGTCAATCTTCTCGCCGCTGACGCCCGTGGGGTCATAGACATAGCCATCGGGACCGCTGAGGGTCACAACCTTTGCGCCGAGTTCAACGGCCTTGCGGGCTGCACCCCAAGCCACGTTGCCGAAACCTGAGATGGCCACGGTCTTGCCTTCGATTTTCTCGCCACGCTCGGCCAGCATCTGGTTCACGAAATAGAGTGCGCCATAGCCGGTGGCTTCGGGGCGGAGAATACTGCCGCCAAATTCGAGGCCCTTGCCCGTGAAGGTGCCCGTATGTTCGCGACTGAGTTTCTTGTACATACCAAACATATAGCCTACTTCGCGGCCGCCAACGCCGATGTCGCCTGCGGGAACGTCCTGATCGGGACCTACGTTGCGCCACAATTCAAGCATGAAACTCTGGCAGAAGCGCATGATTTCGGCTTCGCTGCGACCGCGCGGTGCAAAGTCGGAACCACCCTTGGCTCCGCCCATCGGCAGTGTGGTCAGGGCGTTCTTGAAGGTCTGCTCAAAGCCGAGGAATTTCAGGATGCTGAGATTGACGGAGGGATGGAAGCGCACACCGCCCTTGTACGGGCCAATGGCGTTGTTGAACTGCACGCGATAGCCGAGGTTGACGTGTACTTGTCCGTTATCGTCGGTCCAGGGCACGCGGAAGGTGATGATGCGGTCGGGCTCCACTAGGCGTTCGATGAGTTTCACGCGTTCAAACTCGGGGTGCTGGTTGTACACGTCCTCAATGCTGAGGAGCACTTCGCGCACGGCTTGCAAGTATTCGTGCTCACCAGGGTGCTTGGTCTCAAGTGCTGTCAGGATTTCTTGTGTTTTCATGATTTGTGTGTTTTTGGATGGGTTAATAAGGTTATTAGCAAAATAAAAACAAGTGTTGTCCGCAGGCTGTAGAAGCAAAGGCTGCGGACCGCACGTCAAAATTACTGATTATTTCCTGAGTAGCTCTCTTAAAAGGGAAATATTTGCAGTTTTGTTGATTTCTTGGGGGAGAATGCCCGATAGATCCTCACCGCGGAGTAACATTTCGCGCAACTGGGTGGAACTAAAAGGGAACAATGGGGCAGGCACGAAGCGAACATTGGGCGGCAAACTGGCCGTATGAATGTCGTAACCTTGTCGGGGATAAACGAGCAGTTCGTAGTCGCGCAGCAATTCCTCGTGGCGGGCCCAACGGTCAAAGCACAACCAGTTGTCTGCGCCTATCAGAATCTGGAAGGAGCGGTCGGGATGGCTCTCGCGCAGGGCGGCAAGGGTCTTGTAGGTGAAGGAGGGGCGCGGCAAGTGAAACTCGAAATCGCTCACCTTGATGCGGTCGTAGTTTTCCGTGGCCTGCTGCGCCAGAGCCAGACGCAATTGTGCGGGCAACAGGCCCGCAGCGGCTTTCAACGGATTCTGGGGCGAGACGAGCAACCACACTTCGTCTGTCCATCCGCCTTGTACCACAAAGTCGGCCAGGGCAATGTGCCCGCGATGGATGGGGTTGAACGAACCACCGAAGATGGCTGTACGCATAGGCATTAGGATTGCAGGAATTGGCTAACCACACGCAGTGCATCGGCCTGGGCGGTGGCCAAATCGTCGTTGATGACTACGGCGTCAAACTTGGGCGCAAAGGAGAGTTCGTAGGTGGCGCGGGCGAGGCGGTCGTTGATCACTTCGGGCGAATCGGTGCCACGTCCTTCCAACCGCTCGCGCAGGGCTTCAATCGATGGAGGTTGGATGAAGAGGCTCAGGGCCTGCGGGCCATACACTGCCTTGATGCGCTCGGCGCCCAGCACGTCGATGTCGCACACCACGTTCTGTCCCTGGGCCAGTTGGCTGTCCACTTGCGACTTCAGTGTGCCATAGAAGCGGCCTTCATAGACTTCGACGTATTCCAGAAACTCGCCCGCAGCGATGCGCTGACGAAATTCCTCGGGACTGAGGAAGAAATATTCCACACCGTTTTGCTCTGTCCCACGCGGGGGGCGGCTGGTGGCGGAAATGGAGAAATGGAGATTGAGCCCCTGCTCCATCAGATAATTGATGATGGTGCTCTTGCCCGAACCAGAGGGGGCGGAAAAGATGATAAGTTTTCCAGTCATAAGAGATAGGTCAATGGGAGCGGCACTCCCAAATTATTGTGCGACGTTGCAATGGGGACATCCATTGCATTGCTGGGATTTGTTTCGGTTTGGTGAGGTACATTGCCGTTCCGCTCGGTGAACGTGGACAATGTCTGCAAGAGAAACGAGAAACAGGGGCTTGGGATTGATGAAAGGCTTCGCGCGGTGAAGGGGGAGCGGACTGCTGTGCCTATCATATGTAGCCAGAAATTGCTTACATCACGTTGAGCACCTGCTCCTTGATTTGCTCAAGTTCGTCCTTCATCATGACCACGATATTCTGCATTTCGGCTTGGTTACTCTTGGAGCCTGTCGTGTTTATCTCGCGACCCATTTCCTGAGCAATGAAGCCGAGTTTCTTGCCCTGTCCCTTTCCTTCCATCATCGTCTGGCGGAAATAGTTGAGGTGGTTGGCCAGTCGCTGTTTCTCTTCGTTGATATCAAGTTTCTCGATGTAGAAGATGAGTTCCTGTTCCAATCGCCCTTTGTCGTAGTCCACGCCCTTGAGTTCGGCCAGTCGGTCGGTCAGTCGTTGGCGAATGCGCTCCACGCGTCCTTGTTCAAAGGGCTCGATGGCGTGCATGAGTTCTTCGATGCGGTCCAGGTTCTTGGCAAACTTATGGGAAAGGGCCTCACCCTCCTGACGGCGGAAGTCAATGAGGTGGGCAACGGCCTCGCAGACAGCTTGGCGAACCGTCTGCCAGTCTTCTTCGCTCACTTCTTCGACAGCACTGGCACTCAGCGTGTCGGGCAGACGAACGAGGATGCTCCACAGGCCCTCACCATCCAAGGGTATGCCTTGTGCTTGGCTGATGGCTTTGATTTGAGCGGCATAGGCAGCCACGGCATCCGCATTGATAGGAGTAGAAGCAGCGGTCATGTCGCGCTCCACCCAAAGGTTGAAGTCTATCTTGCCGCGCTCTAGTTCCTTAGCGATATACTGGCGAATCTCCATCTCCTTGTCGCGAAAGAGGGGCGCAATGCGGGTGGAGAGGTCGAGGCTCTTGGAGTTGAGCGACTTGATTTCTACGTGGATTTTCTTTCCGGGAATACAGGCCTCGGCCTTGCCGAAACCAGTCATGGATTGTATCATTGTAAATGTTTGGTTTTAGAAACGTTCAACGTATTACTTTCTTGCCACCGACGATAAAGACGCCTCGCGCAGGAAGGCTGCTGAGTCTGCGGCCGCTGAGGTCGTAGAGGGCAGGCTGCTCCTCGGAGTTGGATGGCAGGGGGGCGGTGAGGCCCGTCAGTACCTCAATCTTATCCCAGAAATACTGCGCATTGACGACAGCATCGGGATTGACCAGTATCTCCCACTGGCTGGCTGGTGCATCGGCCGCACCTAGCCCAACAGGGAAACTCTGCGTGGGCTGGGCATTCATATAAATGGAGGAGCCTGTGGCCGAGGCTTTTGAGAAAAGGAAGACCGCGCGGCCATTGTCGGATGTGGCAGGTGTGATTTGGAGGGGAATGGCCGTGGTTGTGAATGTGCAAGGGCGTCCAGGGTTGACAAACTTCTTCGACCCTGCATTGCAGAGGAAGTACTGACCGGCCGATTCGAGGATGTACCACGTGGCCTCGGCATAGGTGCTGTCAACGGGTTGTGCGTAGTTGGCGTTCTGGAGACTCGTGGCCGTAGTGACGCCACCCAGCCAGAGATAATAGGAACTGTTTTGGCTGCTGAAGAAAAGCTTGCCCCAACCTGCTACATTGCGGAGGAAGTAAGCCTGGTCGTTGCTCAGGTCGCTGAGGCTTTCCACATGTGCCCAGCCATCCTCGGCCACAACGGGCGGAGGCGCTACGGCCACCTTCTTGCCATACAATCGGAGTTCGTTGATGAAGAGGAAATCGCCATAGCCGCTGTTGAAGGTAAAGCGGAAATAGCGGCCCGTGGCCTTTGCGGGCAAGACGCACGAGGGACGCTCGACATTGGCCAGTGCCACTTGGCTAGCGGCCGTTGTCCAAGAGTTGCCATCGGGACTGACCTCCACTGTAACGGAACGGGGATTGTAGGAAGTATTCGAGTAAGTATAGCGCGCGGTGTAGAGTTCAAGGGCATTGATGTCGTAGTCCTCGGGGGCTTTCACAACGAGGTGATGGGGGAAGGCGGGACTGCCGCCCTGCCACTGCGAGTGCCAATACGTGTTTTCGTTGTTGTCGAAGGCTTGAGCAGCGCGTCCGTTGGTGCCCTCGCCGCTGGTTTCTTGGTCGCTCCACGAAACGACCTCCCAATTCTTGGTGGAAATCAGCGGGTGGCCGTCAATGGATGTGCTGTAATAGATGCCCGTGTATTCTCTCACGGCCTGGTCCACGCGAGCCTGGAGGGGGGCGAAGTCTATCTGCTCGACCAACGTGTGGTCCGTGCGTGTCCAGCGGAGGTCGCCCTGGAAGGTTTCACCGTAGCCGCCCGACTGCATGAAGAAACCTTCGTCAACGCTTGCGCCCTTGTCGGCTCCGAAGTCGTTGCGCGCACCAGCCGAGGTGCCGCCATCGGTGTGGGAGAACTGGGCGTTGCCGAGGAAATACCATTGCTTGGAGGAGGCGGAGTGGGCGTAGCAGTTGCGGAAGTAGGCCTTGCGCACTGCCTGGCCGTTGGAACTGATGTAATTTTCGAGGAAGGAGTACAGACCCTGCGTGGTCAGCATCTTATTGGAGCCGGCACATTTGTGTGTGGCCAGATATTGCCACTCGGTTTCTCCGGCATTGCGAAACCACGCGCTGATGAGCATGCTGTGGTAGAGCACGTCCACGCCATTTTCGTTAGTGACGGTCTGGTCATAGGGCGTAGCATTCACCAAGAACTGCACATATTGTCCGGGAGTCCAATACGTTCCCTTCTTGAAGGCCTTGGTGCCTGTTCCCTCATTACCAAAGCGCTCAATCGTGACACCCTGACCGCTGGCAAGGGTGGCCGAGCGTTTGTAGTCTTCCAAATCGGGGTCGGTGTCGGTATCGCCGTTGTCCCAAACGGAGAAGATGACGTCGCGGCGGCCGCTATTGACCTGAATGCCCATGTAGAATCGGTCCTGGCCGATAGCCATGGCGTAGGTGCCCACATGGTCGTAGCCCGTCGGAATCATCACCTCGTGGTAGAGCCAGTCGCAGCCCGAGATGGTGCCGCTGCTCGAACTGTGCCACATGTGCGTGGAGGGGGAAGAGAGGTTGGTGGCCAAATAGGCGGCAAGGGGGCTTTCCTTGTAGAAACTCCAATCCGTCATGCCGCCAAACCTGCCGCTGGCGAGCGACAAATCAAAGCGGTAATAGCCCGCTACGGGGAAGTTGACACCATCGAAAGCCGCTACTTCGCTCAGCGTGGAACTTTTCTTCAAACTGATGGTCCCTTCGTGAATCACACTTCCATCGGGCAGGGAAATCCGCAAGTTCAACACACCACTATATATACTGCTACCTGTGCAAGCCTTGAGCGTAGCCCTGACACGTCCCATGGGGAAATGGATATACTGCACGCAATGGCCCGATCCAGAGTTGGGCCAAGTGGTCAGTTGGCTGGTATTGAAATCAGCGTTGGGATTGGGCGCACCATTCACTTCGTAATAGCCACGACAGGCGGTGACCACGTCGGGAGTGGTCTGGTAATTCTGCGCGCTACCAACGAGGGCCAGCAAGCACAACAGGAGAAGGAAGGGGCGTTTCATAATATATATGGTAGGGTGATTAAAGGTTGGCGCATTCTTCCAACCAAGCGGTTGAACAAGCATCGCTGGGCATGCGCCAATCGCCTCGGGGGCTGAGCGAACAACTGCCGACCTTGGGGCCATCGGGCAGGCAACTGCGCTTGAACTGCTGGGCAAAGAAGCGGCGGAAGAACACTTGGAGCCAATGCTTAATCACATCTTCGTCATAAACGGGCACACGGTCGTCGTGACCATCGAAGGCCAAGCGCGCCAACTCGTAGATAGCGGAAGGGCGACGGCCGTAGCGCAAAGTATGATACAGGAAGAAGTCGTGGAGTTCGTAGGGGCCCACCAGGTCTTCGGTCTTCTGCGTGATATTGCCTGCCTCGTCGGCAGGGATGAGTTCAGGGCTGATGGGAGTATCGACAATATCAAGCAGAGTCTTGGCACTATATTCATCGGCAATCGTGCGCGCCATCCAACGAACGAGGTGGCGCACCAGCGTCTTGGGAATTGAGCCGTTGATACCGTACATACTGATATGGTCGCCGGCATAAGTAGCCCAACCTAAAGCCAGTTCGCTAAGGTCGCCCGTACCCACCACGAAACCGCCCATCTGATTGGCAGCGTCCATCAGGATTTGGGTGCGCTCGCGGGCTTGCACATTCTCGTAAGTCACATCGTGCGTCTTGCCATCGTGGCCGAGGTCGCGGAAATGCAATTCGCAGGCTTCGCGGATGCTGATTTCGCGAATCGTAATGCCGAGGCTCTTCATCAGGTCAAGGGCATTGGTATAAGTGCGGTCGGTCGTACCGAATCCAGGCATAGTGATACCAATAATGCCGCGGCGGTCCTTTCCCAATCTGTCAAAGGCATGCACACAGACGAGCAGGGCCAGCGTGGAATCCAAGCCTCCGCTGATACCCAGCACCACCGTTTTGGCGTGGGTATGCTCAATGCGTTTGGCCAGCGCCTCGCTCTGCATGCAGATAATCTCTTCGCAACGCTCGTCGAGGGTATTGCCGGCAGGCACGAAGGGTAGTGGGTCAATCGTGCGCTGAAGTGTGAACTGCTGCTGCTCCACCATATCTATTTCGATGGTGCGATAGTGGTCGGCCGCATGATTGTGGGCACTGCTATGGGCATAGGTCGTATTGACACGACGGTCAAGGCGAATGGCGTGAAGGTCAATGTCGGCTGTGACAAACTGCGGCTCCATGGTGAACCGATTGCCTTGTGCCAAGAATCGACCATTCTCAGCCACCAGCGCATGACCATCAAAGATGAGGTCCTGCGTGCTCTCGCCATAGCCGCAAGAACTATACACATAAGCACAAAGGCTGCGCGCACTCTGTCCTGCTATGAGACTATGCAGATAGTGGGTCTTGCCGATAAGATCGTTGCTCGCGCTGAGATTGAAGACCACCTCAGCACCAGCCAGCGTGTGGTACGAACTAGGCGGAATGGGAGCCCAAAGGTCTTCGCATATTTCTATGGCAAAGGTACAACGCTCTGTGTGGAAGAGCAAGCGCGAACTGAGGGCGACACTCTGGCCGCAGACGAGCACTTCGGCATCGGCTGGCAAAGTGTCGGCCGAAGCAAACCAACGCTGCTCGTAAAACTCCTTGTAATTGGGCAGATATGTCTTGGGCACGATACCGCAGAGGCGGCCCTGGTGAACCACAGCCGCACAATTATACAAACGGCCGCCATAGGTAATCGGCAAACCGACGATGGTAATCAAGCGGGGCAGGCTGCGGCTAAATTCCATCACGCGCAGCAGGGCTGTTTCGGCCTGATCTATGAGCAATTCATGGGCAAAGAGGTCCTGACAGGTATAGGCCGTCAGACAAAGTTCGGGGAAACAGGCCACCTCCACTCCCGCGCCATCCGCACGGGCCATGAGGGAAATAATCTGTTCGGCATTATAACTAAAATCTGCCACACGTACAGAGGGGACAAGGGCAGCAACGCGCAAGTATCCGTTCATAGGGTTGGTATTTTGTTTGGGTAGGTTCAGTCACGTCTTAAAGTTCCACCTTCAATATATAATCGGGACAATCTTCGGGCACGGAGATTGTCATGGTCAGGCGATTACGGCGGAACATGTACTGCATCTTTTCGCCCGTGGCAAGGTTGGTAATCTCGCGAATGCGCGAGGGCACGTTCACGTCTATTTCCGTGAGGTTGGGGTCGAGCACATGGAGATAGAGCACCTGGCCGCGGCGCGTGGAGACAAGGCTGTCGCCCATTTGAATGCCGCCTGCCTGTGTGCGGTAGATGGCTTGGCCATTTTGCGCCATCCATTGGCCCATCTCCTTCATGCGTTCAAGGGCCGCTGCGGGCAGTTCGCCGTTGGGCTGCGGACCTACGTTGAGTAACAAGTTGGCTCCCTTGGCTGCCGTGCGAACTAGTAAACGAATAAGTTCGGCAGTTGACTTATAATTCTGGTCTGCCACCTTGTATCCCCACATTCCGTTCATCGTCTGACAGGTTTCGAGCGGCAGACGACCAATGGCCTGGCCCGACAATCCCGCCTTGTTCTCACCAGGTACGTCGCGCTCGAATATCTGAATATCCTCGCCAGGATAGGGCGTGATATGGTGATTATTGCCTACGAGGCAGGCAGGCTGCAAGCGGTGAATGAGCTCGTACTGCTCGGGCAGTTGCCAGTCGAAGGGCACACTGTCCTTGTCGTGGTCCCAATGGCCGTCAAACCAGATGGCACCTATTTCGCCGTAGTTCGTCAGGAGTTCGGTCAACTGCGCATTCATAAAACGATAATAACCGGCCCAGTCCTCCTTCTTGGGATCTTTGCCAGTTCCGCGGCCCGTGCGACCTGTTGGATAGTCATCGCGGGTCCAGTCGATATGGGAATAGTAGAGGTGGAGCTTGATGCCCTGTCGGTGGCAGGCATCGGCGAGTTGGCGCACCACATCCTTACCGTAGGGGGTGTGCATAATATTATAATCGGACTGACGGGTGTCCCACAGGGAGAAACCATCGTGATGGCGCGTGGTGAAGCAGATATATTTGGCGCCTGCGGCCTTGATGGCACTCACCCATTGGTCGGCGTCAAAGCGATGTGGATAGAAGGCATCGGCAGCCTTGGCATATTCGTCGCGGTTGAGGGGCACGTTTTGCATATACCATTCGCCCTGCGCAAAGGTGCTGTAGATGCCCCAATGCAGGAAGATGCCGAAACGATTGTCCGAGAACTCCTTGCGGGCTTGCAGATTCTCCTTTGTAGGTTCGTAGGTGGTTTGCGCTTGCAGGGCAACGCTGCTAATGCTTCCTGCCAACAAGGTGGCGGCCAGGAATGTTTTCAAGGTATGTTTGAACATGAATTCGATGGTTTTTGAAGGAACTTACATGAGCACAACGTCCGTGATGACTTGTGCCTGAACGTATTGATTGAGCGCATAGGCAAGGGCTTGCCGCTGCATCATGAGTTCGCTGCGCAGGACGGCCGACGTCAGCCGCGCATAGAGCGTTTGGTTTTTGATATAGAGTTCGGTCGTTGCCTCCGCCACCGCCTTGCCCGTCACTTGCGGCCAAGCCTGAATCAGGCGGTATTGTGCCAATGGGGTTTCGAGGCCCTCTTGCCGCAGGAAGCGCTGGAGCACATCACCGATAGCTTCTGATTTTCGCCTTTCCATCTATCATAAAGTGTTATTAACCACACCGTCCTTCACTTCAAAAAGACGATAGTCGCGCTCCGTGGCTGCGAGGATATCGTCTAGGTGTTCGCGGTTGGTATCGGTGATGAATATCTGGCCGAAATCATTGCCCGACACGTAATCTACGATTCTCCCAACGCGCCCAGCGTCCAGTTTGTCGAAGATATCGTCGAGCAGAAGTATTGGTACGCGCCGTTCGCCCTTCGACTTGAGGAACACGTACTGGGCCAACTTCATGGCGATGAAGTATGTTTTGGTTTGTCCCTGCGAGCACTCCTGCTTGACGGGGAAGCCGCCAAATTGCAGGTCAAGTTCGTCGCGATGCGTGCCGTAGAGCGAATATCCCACAATGCGCTCCTTCTCTCTGCCCGCGGCATAGAGGTCGGCGAAATTGCCGCGCGCACCGTGCGAGACGTACGAGAGGTCCACCGCTTCGTGCTCCTGGTCGCTCAGACGGCCATACAGAGATTGAAACACGGGGCGAAACTCTTCCACAAATGCCTGCCTACACCTATATATATAGGTAGCGGCGGCGGCCATCATTTCTTCCAGCACTTCCATGACCCCCGCATCGGGTTCTTCCTCGGCGCGGAGCAGGGCGTTGCGCTGCTTGAGCGATTGGTTGTAGCGCATCAACGCCTCCAAATAGGGCAGGTCGTATTGCGAAATCACCTGGTCCATGAAGCGGCGGCGTTCCTCGCTGCCTCCACTCACCAAGAGCGAGTCGCTGGGCGCAATCATCACCAAGGGGATGCGCCCCACGTGGTCGGCAATGCGGCGGCAATCCTTGTCGTTCCATTTCAGATGCTTGCGCGCCCCGCGCTTGTAACTGCACGTGACACGGGCTTCCTCGCCATCGTCTGCCCGATACTGGCCCTGCAAGAGGAAGAAAGGGGCATCGTGGCGCAGGTGAACGCTGTCGGGCGTGGTGAAACTGCTCTTACCGAAGGATAAATAATGAATAGCGTCAAGCAGATTGGTTTTGCCCATACCGTTCTTGCCCACAAAGCAATTCACGTTGGGCGACAGTTCCAAATCGGCCTGCGCTATATTCTTGAAATCTAATATCGAAAGTTGGGAGAGATACAAGAGTGATGGATGGTTTTAAGGTACGAAAGAGAAGGGGCAGGGGCTTTTCTGGTACGCACGCGGACCAAGAAACACGAAGTTTCCCCTTCAAATGCCGCTCAAAATTACGATATTCCCACCAACTAGGGCTATTTCAACCCCCAAAAAACGCGCTCGCACCTAAAAAAAACGGCCAAACCTTTTCAAGGTCAAGGAAAAATCGTACTTTTGCGCTGCTAAACTGCGCGCTGGTTCTCCGCGCGCTGGCTTTGAACGCGAATAATATAAAACGAAAACAACAATAAACCATGACAAAGTCTAACAAGAAAGCCACTGAAAACGTGGCCAACGATGCTCCCCAGGAAAAGGGCGCTTTGAACCTCGGCAACCTGAAACTCAACCGCAAGGTCATCGTCATCCTCAGCACCGTAGTAGTCATTGCCGGCCTCTTCATCGGATTCAAGTTCCTCTACCTCGACCCCAAGGAGGAGAAGGCACAGGCACAGCTCTCTGAAGCAGAACAGCTCATCGACAACCAGGCAATGGCACAGCTCGACCAGATTCTCAACGAGATTGCCCGCGCTGAAGCCGAACTTGAGCAGAAGGGCGACACCGCTCCCGCTGGTCTCAACGATTCTATCAAGCAGAAGACTGCTGCCTTCGAGAAGGCCAAGGCCGACATCTACAACAAGGCCCTCAAAGGCGACGGCAAGACGCCCGGTCTCCTCAAGATTGCTGACCAGGGCATGACCAGCGCTGCCAACATTGCCAAGGCACAGGCTGGTATCTGCTACTACAAGCTCGGCAACTACAAGGAAGCCATCAAGATGCTGGAAGGTTTCACGCCCCAGGGCGACAAGGGCGTTTCGCCTCAGTTTATCGCAGCCCTCGCCAACTGCTACGCTGCCGATGGTCAGCTCGACAAGGCCGTTGATACCTTCAAGAAGGCTGCTAGCGAAGCCGACAACGCCGCCACTAGCCCTCAGTACCTCATCGAGGCTGGCCTCCTGCTCGAGAGCCAGAAGAAGAACGACGAAGCCCTCAAGATTTACGAGCAGATCAAGAAGGACTATCCCCAGTCTTCCCTCGTAGCTCCCCAGCAGATGCAGGGCGGTTACGTTTCTGCTATCGACAAGTACATCGAGCGCGTTAGCAAATAACGCGTGCGAAAAGCAAAGCACCTGATTCCCCTATCAGAAAATCCCCAAAATGAGCAAGTGAATAATACAGCCCACACTGGCTATTCCCTATTATTCACTTGCTCTTTTCCATAGGCCATACCCCCTCTCATCGAGCGTCACTTCCATCTCCATCCATGAGAAGGGAAGAATAACAAGCCGAACCATTCACACACAAACCTCCAAACCCAAAACTCCCCTACCCCGTGTCCTCACATCAATTTAATTTCTGCGAAGACATTTCCGCCATTCCCGATGCCACCAATATGCGTGTGGGCTTCGTCGTTAGCGAATGGAATAACCAAATTACCGACCGCCTCCTTGAAAGTGCCGTTGAAACCCTCACTGCCAACGGCGTGAGCCCCACCAGCATCACGGTGCGCCGCGTACCCGGCAGTTTCGAACTCGTCTATGGCGCTTCCCTCATGGCCAAGAGCGGCTATGTGGATGCCATCATTGCCATCGGCTGCGTAGTCCGCGGCGACACGCCCCACTTTGATTACATCTGCCAAGGCACCACACAAGGTCTCGCCACCCTCAACGCCCAAGGCCAAATCCCCATCATCAACGGCCTGCTCACCGTCAACACAATGGAACAGGCAGAGGCCCGCACAGGCGGCTGCGTAGGCGATAAAGGAAAGGAATTTGCCCTCACTGCGATAAAAATGATAGATTTCGCTTGGCAGTTTCAGAAATAAACCATATCTTTGCATCGCAATTCAGCTCCAAAGGGAGCAATTACGATTGCAAACGGGCAAATACCAGAGTGGCCAAATGGGGCAGACTGTAAATCTGCTGGCTTACGCCTTCGGTGGTTCGAATCCATCTTTGCCCACGAAAGAAAAAGAGTTTCAGACAAAAAGTCCGAAACTTTTTTTGTGCTATCATGGAGTCTAAGGGTGTTCTAAGGGTTGCTACGGCCCTATCAAGCATTAGAACACCAAGCCTGCCATTTCGCCTCGTAATATAATACATGCCAGACCCCGTCTGCTGCAAATCGCTGCAAATGTGCTTTTGAGGCGTGTTGCGAAATGTTAAAGCAATTTGGATTTCGGCGGAAAATGGTTTATCTTTGTATTAGCGAAGAGGAGAGAGCCCTAAACAAGCGGGTTTTCTCCTCTTTTTTTGGCCTAAAAAATGGGTTTTTTACCTCAGAGATAAATTTTTTTACATTACTGAGAAATTTTTTTCTTGGAGTTTGCGGATTTTTTCTTAGTAATGTTGGTGGCTTTTTTGCCGATGCAGAACGTCTGAAAGTTAAAAGATATTTATTTTTCGAGACGCATTTTTTGGGGGAGAGGATGAAAGAGGAGGGGAGAGGAAGGGACTCCTAACTCCTTCTATATAACAACCTGTTTTTTACCCAACCATAAAATGGGGAAAGGCGG